>REBL01000110.1 GCA_007692755.1 Nodularia sp. (in: cyanobacteria)
TAATTCGTAATTCGTAATTCGTAATTCGTAATTCGTAATTCGTAATTCGTAATTCGTAATTAGGACACACAGAACAAAGTTTGCCTTTTCCAGTTAAACTAATTTTAGGGGAAGCATATAACTTCACTACCCAAGTACATACATTATGGTAAACAGCTTCATACTGCCACAAGAAACAATTTCTATCTTTCAAGAACGATTAGGAATACTTGAGAGATGTCTAAATGATGCCAACCCGCAAGATGAAGTAACAGCAGAGATACTTGAATTGGCAAACAGCCGACAAATAACTTTGATTCAACTCAGGGAAGAATTTAGAAAGTTTCAGGACAAACTCGATAAAGTTAATAAATTACGTCATAGATTAAATGATAAAACTAAACAAAATAAATTATCAGTTTTGCTTTGTGTTAAAATCAATTTTTCCCTCAAAGAAATTGCAGATCAATACTGGGACTTTCTCTTGAATAAAGATGGCAAACAAGTATTTAAAATAATGACTTTTGATTTTATAAGTGTCTACAAAAAATTAATACTTGAAGCTGGAAATGAGCCTGATCAAGATGAGGAGTTTTATATTATACTAGAATCTCTAAAATATCTAATCCAATCCCTAATTCAAGCTAGTTTAAGAGTCAACGCATTATCTGAAGCAGAAATTAATGCATTAGAGTTAGGAGACATCACACCCCAAGAATCAGAAACTATGCTGATTTCTTTGGCATCTACACAAAAATGGGATCAGGTGTACAAGAATCTTGCATAGTCCTAAATTTATTGAAAAACCAGATATTTTAAATATACATACTAAGCAGATTAAGCGCTATGGTGGCTCATTTGGCATCCGTGATGAAGGCTTGCTAGATTCTGCTATTTACCTACCTCAAGCAAGTTTTGGGGGTGAACTTTTACATCCGACAATTATTGAACAAGCAGCAGCATATTTATTTCATATCACGAATAACCATGCTTTTATAGATGGTAACAAGCGGACTGCTTTTGATGTGATGGTGACATTCTTAAACTTGAATGATTACGAACTGGATATGACGAATACACAGGCTTATGAATTAACAATACAGGTTGCCGATAATAAAGTGGATAAAGAAAAGTTAATTGAAATCCTGAAAACTTCCATCATAGAACTCTTCTAAAAACATTCCTCCTTAAATCTTTTCTTTGCGCCTTTGCGCCTTTGCGTGACACCAATCCATATTCACACAGTCACACCTTCCAACTCTTCATCAGTCAAATCATATAACTGACGTAACTTATCCAACTTATCTTGATCAGCTTGCCAAATACCCCGCCCATGCGCCTCAATCATTCGGCTTAAAATATTCCGAAAAGCTTCAGGATTCGCCTTGCGTAACTTCTCCGCCATCTCTGCATCTAAAGCATAAGTATCAGCCGCTTGGTCATAAACCCAATCATCTTGGAAATCAGCCGTCCCACCCCAACCAATTAACGCCGTCATCCGTTGGGAAATTTCAAACGCACCACCAGAACCTTGATTCGCCATAGCTTGCGCCCATTTGGGATTAACTAACTTACTGCGGTACTCCATTCTGAGTAAATCATCTAAATTGCGGGGTGTGGTATCCTTCGAGAAACTTTCCACAAAGCTAGTTGTCACCTTCTTACCCCGTTGCATTTCTGCCGCCTTTTTCAAACCGCCAGTATTAGCGTAATATTCTTGAATATCGGTTAAACCATATTCTACAGAATCGATTTCTTGAACAATGCGATCGCTTGTTTTTAATAAAGCATTTAAAATCTCCGGTCTAGCTTGACCCTTATCTTCCCTACCATAGCTAAACACATTACGACCTTGCCAAGTATTACCCAACTCTTCACCAGATTCCCAATTCCCATCAACAACCTGATCATTTACCAGAGAACCGAAATCACCAGCCGGATTAGAAAACAATCTCGCCGAACTATTCTCTACACCTTGCGCCTGCAAAGCCAAAGCGTGCTTTCTGATAAAATTCTCGTCTTCCGGTTCATCAGCATCAGCCGCCCGTTGAAACAAATCATCCAATAATTCAATAATATTCACAAAACTATCGCGGAAAATCCCCGACAAATTCCCCAAAATATCAATGCGGGGATGTCCCACTTCAGACAAAGGCTGCAACTCATAACGGACAATGCGCCCAGTCCCCTCCTTCACAGGTTCCGCCCCCACCAACTCCAAAAGAATCCCCAGAGACTCACCCTTAGTCTTAATCGCATCCAAACCCCATAACATCACCGCCACCGTTTCCGGATACGTCCCATGTTCCGCCAAATGCTGGGCGATAATTTTCCGACCAATTTCCCGCCCCCGTGCAAAAGCCGCCGGAGAAGGCATTCTATAAGGATCTAAAGCGTGAATATTTCTCCCCGTAGGCAACACCCCCGCCCCATCCCGTAACAAATCACCCCCAGGCGCAGGCAAAATATACTCACCATTCAAACCCCGCAACAAACTCCCCAACTCATCAGTACACTGCATCAACAAACCACTAACTAACTCTTCCTCCTCTTGGCGTTCTTGGCGACTTGGCGGTTCGTTTCCAAAATAAGCATCCAGGTAAGAAGCCAACCCCTCCTCATTCGGCGCTTCCCCCAAAATATGCAAACCCGAAGAAAACAAACGATTTTCCAAAACTTGCAAATATTCGTACAACCTCACTAAATAACCATCAAAAGCGCGATCGCTAAACATTCGCACATTCTCAGGACTAAAAGCAATCCCCAACCGTTTAGCATCAGCAAAAGGACAATCAGCATCCAAACCAGAATCAACAATCTTCTTACAAATCGCCTCCTTCAACAGATAATTTTTCTGCGGGTCTTCTCGATACTCCGAAATCAAATCCCGCAAAGATAGCAACTCCTTATACAAACCAGCCCGACCATAAGGCGGGACATTGTGCGAAATTAACACCCCATAACCGCGACGCTTCGCCAAAATCGACTCAGAAGGATTATTCGCCGCATATATATAGAGATTAGGCAAATTACCCAGGAGAATATCCGACCAAGAATAACCAGTATTACCCAACGGTGAACCCGGCAACCATTCTACAGTCCCGTGCATCCCGAAATGAACCACAGCATCCGCCGCAAAATCATTTTGTAGCCATTTATAAAAAGCTGCATATTGGGGATGAGGAGTTAAATCTCGTTCAAACATTAACCGCATTGGGTCGCCTTGTATACCCAAAGGTGGTTGCACACCAATCCAGACATTACCTAACTGCACACCACCAATATGCAATTCCTCCCCATAAGTTTTAATTCCAGTTCCCGTTAAAGACTTCCATTGTTTTTCAATGCGGGAAGTTAGCAGATATCCCAACCATTTTTCTAACTTCCGGAAATGTACAGTATTTGCAGATGCGGGAAAAGGTTTATTTTTTTCCCATGTTTCCATTTCTTCATCGGCTGCTTTCACCTGACGAATCAACTCTTCACCATCTTCTGGGATATCACCCACGTCATAACCTTGGTCTTTGAGGGCGTGGAGAAACTTAATTAGACTCCGGGGAACATTCAATAAAGCCGCAGTCCCTACAGCCCCATATCCTGGAGGAAATCCATATAAAATAATCGCTATCTTCCGTTCTGCTGCCGACTTTTGCCGTAAATTAATCCAATTTTTGACTCTACCAATTAAGCGCTGGACTCGTTCGGGAATTAGATAAATCTGTTCACCCACCAAACCGCCCAAGGGAATGGTATCAATCGCCCCATCGAGTTCCGGTAAAGCATACAATACGACACTTTGCAGTCCACCCACACCTTGACGCGTCCAGGAGTGAATATCTTGAATGAGTAAAGGTGCAGCCACTATATAGGGTACATTCTTGGCAGCAAGGATGCGTTTAGCAACTTCCACCTGTCGCCCTGCTTCCATTGAACCTGCGGGACCACCCACTAGAGGAAAGCCAATGGTAGAAACAATTACATCGACCTGAACGGCTTGATCTGAAAGTGAAAGAGTTTCCGTGTTACCTTTTTGTCTTTGCTGGGTTTCGTAGTCGGTGGTCATCCAATCTCTGACTGCTACGTGTCCTTCTACACCATTAATAAAAATGGGTAGGGGAATTAAACCCGCTTCTTCAAAACGGCGGATTAATTGGGGAATATATGCTTGTTGAGTAATGACGTGCTTACGGTAGAGTAAAATCCCGATGATTGGGGAGTGGGGAGTGGGGAGTGGGGAGTGGGAAATGTTTCTGATTCTCTGATTTTTATACCACTTCAAATATTCACGGGGTGATGTAAAAAATCCCTGATAGTCGGGATGCAGTAAACCCATGTCGGGGGTTTCAATGGGTGGGGGAATATCTCCGACTTTTAAATTTAAGTATTTTTCTGCTAATATCCAAAATAATGCGGCTACGTTTTCTGCACCGCCGGCGTTCCAATATCCATAGATAATTAACCAGTTGCGTAAGTCTTGGACTTTCTGCACTGGAACGAATTTGAGAAGTTTAGGGCCAATTTTTAAGAAACTAATATAACCAGCGAGTTTGTCTTCTTCTCGTCCGTTGCTGAATTTGTCAAGGATGAATTTAACGGGTTTGGGCATTCCTTTGGGTTTGTCGCCAATGGCAAAAATACCGAGTTTGGTTAAACTCATCAGTTCTAAGGCTGACTCGAAGACTAGACGGATGGGAATTTGGGAAATGCGATCGCGCAACCACAAAACCTGGTCATAATCAAATAGCAGGCTACCGAAAAATACATCAGCGCCATCTAGTGCTGCTTCTACTTCGCTGCGCTGACTGGTAATATTGCGATCGCTAAACACCCGAATATCCAAATCAGGACAGCGCGATCTAGCCACTTCAGCCGCTTTCCTGTACAAGTCAGCGTTAAACGATTCAAATCCAGCAATCAAGACAATGCGTTTCATGCCTAAGCTACGAAAGATCCCTATACTTCTGATCTTAATCGTAGTTTCGGTTTCATGAATCATTCCCCAAAATGAATACCGTAATCTACCCAAAGACTGAATATTACTTAGTTACAAAAAAAATTGGCAATTTGGCATATTTTCTAATTCCTGAGTTGATATTCTGAGGTTCGCGAATATCTTTGTGCATACCGACTTGCAGAATTCCTCCCATAGCTGGCTAGCTATTGGGGGTCTTTTTTTTTGGCGTTGCATCAGAAAAAATAAATCTTGATGAAATGGGTATTATTCCTAACGCGATCGCTGCCGTGGTAAAAATGAATTAATCCCTAAAGCAGCAACCATCAGTATGCTCAATAAAGAAGTTGGTTCGGGGACTGTTCTTTTGATGTCAATCCTTAAAACTTGTCCTTCTCCGGAGACATCCCCTCTGTTAGAAATATAAATCGCATCATCAAGACCAACAATCAACGCAGTAGCTGACTCTAATCCATTTCCACTAAGAATAGTTCTACGAGTCCCATCAGGAGATATTTGAATCAGAGATCCATCCCTGACACCCTCCCACTCTGGTTGATTAGCATATTGCAAAGCGTACAAATTGCCCGAACTATCAAAATCCAAGTCAATTAGTTGGGTAAAACCATCAGCATACACTGTTGTCGTTCCATCAGGTTCAACACGAAAGATCCGCGCTTTACCGACTGGAAAAGGAAATCCAGTATATTCACTCACATACAAATCACCATTGAGTCCAAAAGCTACACCAGTGGGGACAGATTGAATTTCAATTTCCTGGGGTGTTTCTCCCATCTGTGGTGCATCAGGGGGTGCTGTCTGTCCAGGCGCAAGAGTTGGGAAGATGGGATCAGTAATAGTTTGTGTCGGTAACACAGTTAGCGTCTGCAAGTTATTACCATCAAGCCCTACAGTTAAAACGTTATTTGAAGCTGCATCAACGATATAAGCTGTATCACCCTTAATTGTAAAAGCATAGGGGTTACTAGCTATTTCACCGCTAACATCCAGCACATCTTCCCCATCAGGATTATTAGCTAATTCATATCTGGCTAAATCAGCAATACTATTCAAAGAACCTGTTTCCAGGTCTACTTGATAAAGCTGTCCCCAACTGGGAGAATCTTCCGCAAAATCGGAGATGCTAGGACTCCCACCATAACCAATGAGAAGATAAGGATTACCAGATTGATCAAATACTATATCTTGAGGGCCTGTGCCTATTTCACCATTAGGTCTTAATGCTATGGAGGGTAGTCCCGTAAGTACACGTTCCTGATTACCATCCTTAACTTGTGTCAAAGCACCACTTGTACCAACACATGAAAGCAAACCTGACAAACTAGGGCCGGGAATACAGCGCCCATCTCCCCCGATACCAGACTCTGTAATATAGAGACTACCGTCAGGAGCAAAGTTCAGACCTCGGACATTATCAAGACCATCGGCAACTATACTTATTTCGACTGCTGCTGCTGGTTTAGCCTCAAATAAAAAGGCACAACAAAAACTGAGCAATGTCAAGCGTATAGCAGATTTAAAAAATATAGATAAACGCATAAGGCTTTTGCAGTATGAAGAGCAGAATTTTTCTACTTCTTTGCAAACAGCTTAGACAAAATTAAATGGCAGTTGCAATGAAGAAAAGTTTGATCAACTTGTTAATTATTTATTTGTTGTGTTTTTTAGCGTTGCTAGTTGTCAGATTTTAGGTATTAAAATTTTTGAGTTTAATTAGAATCTGAGACAAAAAATAAATCATAAAAATCAATCTTCCTAGATTAGAATAATTGATGTTTTTATACGTAAATTTGACAATTTTTTATTTTTTACTTGCTTCTTGAAAAAGCTGCATTTCCCTGAAACCCATATACACAAAGATTAAAACTAAAATTAGGCTTGCACAAGCGACATTTTTATCCGAATTACAAGACCCGCAAACTTTAAACAAAGCTGTATATTTGCGGTATAGAAATAAAGCATAAAACATGATTGACTTCAGTCTCACTCAAGAACAGCAGATTTTGCAGTCACAAGCGCGTGACTTTGCTCAAAACGAAGTTCAGCCTATTGTTCAGATAATTGAAGAGTCTCAGAATCCAGAGATGGAACCGTGGGATTTCTGCCAACATTTGTTCCATAAAGGGGCTGAAATGGGATTCATATCTTTGATGCTACCCAAAAAGTTAGGAGGTGGAGGAGGCAAGTGCCTAGACCTAGCTTTAGTATTAGAAGAAATAGGCGCTATTGATGTCAGCATTGCTTCTAGTTACTTTAATCTTACCGCCGCTATGTTACTGTTTGTCACTAGGGCTGCAACCGAAGCACAGCAAAAACGAATACTAGGCTTTGTTAATTCTGGAACACCTCATCTATTCAGCGCCGCAGAGAGTGAACCGAATGTCGCCACCTCCGATTTGTTCTGCCCGACTCCAGATTCCCATATCGGCATGAAAACCTTTGCAGTGCGCGATGCCAATTCATACATTCTCAATGGCACAAAGTCTTCCTTAATCACAAATGCTGGGATTGCAGATGCTTACATCATTATTGCTCGTACAGCAAAGGATAAACCATTACGGGAAAGTTTGTCTATCTTCTACGTTGAGGCAGATACACCAGGCATTAAGTTTGGCAAAAAGACACAGATGATTGGTTGGAAAGCCTCGCATCATGCGGAGATTTACTTGGATAATGTCTCAGTCCCGTTAGAAAATCTCATTGGACAAGAAGGAGAAGCGGCAAAACTACTGATGTTGGTTCCAGAAGTAGCTATTGGACTGGCAGCTTCCTATGTGGGATTAGCTCGTGCTGCTTACGAGTATGCTTTAAATTATGCTAAACAAAGAGTGAGTTGGGGTCGTCCCATAATTGAACATCAGGCAGTGGCTTTAAAACTAGCGGATATGATGATTAACACCCAGACTGCAAGACTCATGGTTTGGGATGCCGCCCGGACAGCAGAAACTTCGCCCCAACTGGCCGCCACAGTCAAAGCACCTGCTGCTAAGACTTTTGCTGTGGATATGGCAATCAAAAATGCCCAGACAGCCGTTGAAATTCTGGGGGGCTATGGAGTAACAAAAGAATCCTTGGCTGGTAAGTTTCTTACCGATGCCACTATTGGATATTCCTGTGATTTTACGCGAGAAGTTTTGCGTTTGGGCATGGTTAACTTTTTGTAATCCAGGATATAGGACTTACGCAGAAAAACTCTCAAATTCTCATTTATCTGTGTACTCTGTGCCTCAGTGGTTAATGTTCTTCTTACTTATGCGTAAGCCCATAAATTGAGAACACAGATGATATGACTGTTATGTAAAAAATTAGCAAACCCATGCTAGTTTGATCACAACCCATCTAAATTAGTTATGGAAAACTTTGTTTTTTACAACCCGGTTAAAATTCTGTTTGGCAAAGGTCAAATTGCCAATATTGCTGCCGAAATTCCTGCTGATGCCAAAATTTTGCTGATTTATGGTGGAGGTAGCATCAAAAGTAATCGTGTTTATGACCAAGTGAAGTCTGCGTTAGCTGGACGTAATATGACTGAATTTGGCGGTATTGAACCTAATCCCCACCTGGAGACTCTCCTGAAAGCAGTTGAACTGGTAAGGAAAGAAGAAATTGATTTTTTACTAGCAGTGGGTGGAGGTTCAGTACTTGATGGCACCAAATTTATTGCAGCTGCGGTTCCCTTTGTCGGTGATCCTTGGGATATCCTCGCCAAGCAAGCACCTGTAACTGCGGCTATACCCTTTGGTACAGTTTTAACTTTACCAGCCACCGGTTCGGAAATGAATACTAACTCGGTTGTGACTAAATGGGAAACTCAAGAAAAACTATTCTTTGCCAGTCCCTTGGTGTTTCCCCGCTTTTCTGTTCTTGACCCCGAAACAACTTTTTCCCTACCTCCTCGACAAATTAGCAATGGGATTGTCGATGCTTACGCCCATGTGATGGAACAATACTTAACTTATCCAGTGAATGCACCCTTGCAAGATGGGATGGCTGAGTCGATTCTCAAAACTTTGATTGAAGAGGGGCCAAAAACTTTAGCTAAACCTCAAGACTACGATGCACGGGCTAATGTCATGTGGTCTGCAACGATGGCATTAAATGGGTTAATTGGTGCAGGAGTACCCCAAGATTGGTCAACCCACATGATCGGTCATGAGTTGACAGCACTGCACGGTTTAGATCATGCTCAAACTTTGGCGGTTGTCTTACCCGGTAATTTGACCATTAGGCGCGATCGCAAATGCCAAAAACTTGTACAATATGCAGAGCGAGTTTGGGGTATTGTTGATGGTACAGAAGCAGACCGGATTACGGAGGCGATCGCACAAACTCGTAAATTCTTCGAGTCCGTTGGTGTCCGCACTCACCTATCCGACTACGGTGTAGGCTTAGATACTATTCCTGTCATTATTGATCGTTTTGAAAAGCGCGGCTTTGTCACGTTAGGTGAACACCAAGATGTGAACCCTGAGATTGTTGAGAAGATTTTAACTCTCTGTGCCTAAAAGATGACTGAGTAAAGCTACAGATGAACACAGCTAAAAGTTTGCGCGTCTGGATAACAGGGGCGCAAAACTTTTTCAGACGATGAACACATCTATAGACGTGTAGAAGCTACCCGCAGGGTATACAGATAATTCTGTTTACTGGATGATCTTATCCATCTCCTTGATAATATCATACATCAGTTGGAACTGAAGTTTGTAAAACTCCTAAAAATCCTTGGGATGCTAACACAAAAAACTTTTGCACGACTGCGTTTTCAAATTTAATATGATATTAAATTACTTCCAGCAAAGAAAATAATTAAATTTACTTAATCTAAGCTTAAACGAAATTTAACTCTTAATAGCAGCTTTTAATACTACAAAAGGTTAGTATTGTTTTTGTCTATACAGATTAAACAAAAATTAAAATGTGTCTAATTTAGTAGTAATGTTTTCCATATTTTCTGTTTTATGTCTCATTACCAAATGAACAATGAATCGAAAGTTGTAGACAGTTGTCCAGGTAAATTCTTAACGCCTTTTCAATTGAGGCTTTTGCAGAAAGGTCTACAAAAAAATCTACCTGATTCCTATCGTCAGCGCATTGAAATTATGCTACTAGCAGACCAGGGGAAATCTCAAACAGCAATTTGTAAAACTTTAGGTTGTTGTCCAGCAACAGTCAGACATTGGACGCATATAGCCCGTACTGGTATGGCGCATCAATGGCAAGATTGTCCCATTGGTCGCCCGAAAGCAGTCAACGAGGAATACTTGGAACGGTTAAAAGAACTGGTTTTAAATAGTCCTCGCGATTACGGCTATGCTTTTCGCCGCTGGACAGCCAACTGGCTTCAAAAACATTTGGCTAAAGAATTTGGGATTGAAGTGAGCGATCGCCATATCAAGCGACTGCTTAAACAAATGGGATTATCTACGCGACCAAAAACCAATAACCAGCCAGAAGCAGGATCTGAAAATACGAAAAGTTCCAGCATATTGATTCACGACCTGAAATCCGACAACATCCCCGAACATATCGGATTTCTGCCTATTCAATTCGCAAAACTAGGTATGGAGTCAGAAACTTATGGTGCAAAATCTATCCGATCCTGTGGTTTTCTTACAACAGTTGAACCATGCATTAGGTCATTCACTGGGCGAAGCGGAATTTCAGCGCTACTACCAACAATTTAAATTTCTCAGCCCGAAAGTCGGAAAGTTTTGGCAAGGAGAAGATACAGAAGCTGGAGTATATATTGCGATCGCTGGCAAAGTCAGGTTGTTAAATGATCAGGGAGAGCTAATTACCACTTTGGGATCTGGAGAGTCTTTTGGGGAATTTACCTTATTCCCAGAGGCTAACTTCCAACCCTATGGGGCTAGAGCAAGTGTTAATTTACAACTATGCTTTATTCCCGCCGCAGTTTTATCGGCCTTGATGATTAAATATCCTTCAATTAAAGAGCATTTACTAGCTAAGGCAAATGCCAATAATTCGCTGCTGGTGGGTTCCGATCAATCACCTCAACACAATAAAACCGAAATTCCCTCAGCACCAGTCATACCAGTTACAGAACCTCAGCTAGACAAAAAACTTAGCAAAGCTTACTTTCCCAGTCCTAACCAGCGAGTTGGACATTTATTACAACGAACAATTCGCCGTTACCCATTTTTTAACCAACAAAGTGCATCAGATTGTGGTGCAGCTTGTTTAGTCATGGTGTCTCGTTATTGGGGTAAACGCTTTAGTGTGAATCGCTTACGGGATATCGCTAATGTTGACCGCAATGGTGCATCTTTGCGTGGTTTATCCACAGCAGCAGAAAGTATTGGGTTTAGCACACGACCAGTAAAAGCCAGCCTAGATCAGTTAGCCAAGCAAAAACTACCAGCCATTGTTCACTGGGAAGGCAAACATTACATTGTGGTTTATGAAATTACCCAGAAATCTGTGATTGTCGCCGACCCAGCAATTGGTCAACGGACTCTGAGTCATGCTGAATTTAAAGCAAATTGGACTGGCTATACACTGCTGCTGCAACCCACAGCCTTTTTAAAAGATACCAAAGACACGATAACTCCCTTCTGGCAATTCTTTGAACTACTCAAGCCTCACAGCTTGGTCATGTTGGAAGTATTTGCCGCATCTGTGTTTATTCAGATATTTGGACTGATTACCCCTTTATTCACTCAGTTAATTTTAGATAGGGTAGTAGTACAGCGTTCTGAACTCACCTTATTTGCCGTCGGTTTAGGATTACTAATTTTTAGTTTATTCCGTGTAGCAATGATGGGTTTGCGGCAATATTTATTAGACCACACGGCTAATAAAATAGATGTGGCATTAATCGTGGCATTTATTCGCCATACTCTGCGCCTACCCCTCAGTTACTTTGAGTCCCGTTATGTGGGGGATATTACCTCTCGCGTCCAAGAAAATCGCAAAATTCAACGTTTTCTTTCTGGTGAAGCATTATCTATCCTGCTAGATTTACTCACTGTTTTTATCTATCTAGGATTGATGTTTTGGTATAGCTGGAAAATGGCATTGTTATCCTTAGTAATTGTGCCACCTTTTGTGCTATTAGCTTTGGTTGCCACACCTTTTTTACGCAAAATTTCCAGAGAGATTTTTAATGCCTATGCCACTGAAAGTAGTTATCTAATTGAAGCTCTTTCTGGTGTCAGAACAGTGAAGTCTACGGCAGTAGAACAGACAGTGCGTTGGCATTGGGAAGAGTTATTGCATAAGGAAATTAAAACTGGTTTTTCTGGACAGATTATTGGTAATCGCCTGCAAATATTTAGTAATTCTATTCACGCAATTGTTACGACTACTTTACTGTGGTTTGGGGCATATCAAGTAATTCACAATCAGTTAACTATTGGTCAGTTAGTAGCATTTAATATGCTCTTAGGAAATGTAATTGCACCATTTCAGCGATTAACAGTTTTGTGGAGTGAATTACAAGAAGTCACCATTGCAGTAGAGCGGATTAATGATGTATTAGATGCAGAACCAGAAGAGGACTTACAGCATCAAGCTAGGCAATCTTTACCACCAATTAAAGGACATATTCACTTTGACAATGTGACATTCCGCTATCATCAAGAAAGTGATATTAACGTTTTAGAAAACCTCAGTTTTAGGGTTAAACCAGGACAGATGGTGGCTTTAGTCGGTCGTAGTGGTTCAGGAAAGACAACTATTTCTAAGTTAGCTTTGGGGTTGTATCCGCCTACAGATGGCAAAGTCTTAATTGATGGACAAGATATTACTAGCCTTTCCTTACGTTCCTTACGGGAACAAGTTGGGGTAGTTGACCAAGATACTTTTCTATTTGGCGGCACAATTCGAGAGAATATTAGCTTAGGATATCCTGGGGCAAAATTAGAAGAAATTATTGAAGCCGCCACATTAGCGGGTGCTGATGAGTTTATCAAAAAAATGCCTATGGGCTATGAAAGTCAAATCGGTGAAGGTGGGGGAATGTTGTCTGGTGGACAACGACAAAGAATTGCGATCGCGAGAGCATTATTAGGCAATCCTCAATTGTTAATTTTAGATGAGGCTACTTCCCATTTAGACGCTGAATCAGAGCGAATTATTCAGAGTAATTTAAATATCATCCTCAAGGGAAGAACCACATTAGTAATTGCTCATCGTCTCTCAACTGTACGTAATGCAGATTTAATCTTAGTGCTGGATCGAGGTGTGCTAATCGAGAGTGGTACTCACGAAGAGTTAATGGCTAAACGGGGACATTATTTTTATCTGAATCACCAGCAATTAGATAACGCAGCCTAACCCAAGCTAATTTTCAATTTTTCACATCCATCATTAATCTTCAGAGAAGTTATGACAGATACATTAAATGGACAAGTAAAAAACCAACTTCATGAAGATGGAATCTATCAGGAAGTTTTAACACCTCAAAATCCAGCTATTTCTAAACCAGAACTTAATCAGGAAACGAGAACATCTCAGACATCAGCTATAGCCATCTCAACTGATGATTGGTCTCATGTTACCAAAGATTTGCTTGATAGCTTACCACAAGTTTGGACAAGAGGATTACTATACTTTTTAATTATTTTTGTAGCGATTATTTTACCTTGGGCAATGTTTTCGCGCGTAGATGAAACAGGTGTAGCTAGAGGCAGATTAGAACCCCAAGGTAAGACGGTGAGACTGGATGCTCCTGTTGCTGGAACTGTTGCCGAAATTCAAGTTAAAGAGGGTGATATAGTTAAGAATGGACAGATTTTGTTAGTATTGGAATCTGAATTAGTCCAAGCCGAGTTACGACAGGTAAAAGACAGGTTAGAAGGGCAATTAAATAGGCGATCGCAGTTAAATTTATTACAGAGCCAGTTAATTGTAGCTTTAGCCACTCAAGAACAACAAAATCAATCTCAAGAGTTAGAAAAACAATCTCAAATAGACCAAGCCAGACAGAACTTGAATGCTATTAGAAGTTCATCTAATTTACAAAAAGAAGAAAAATTATCTCAGGTCAATCAAGCACAGCAAACAGTTGAATATAGTCAAACTGCTAACAACTTAATAGCAAGTAGTTTAGCCAGTACCCAACGAGAAGTTAACCGCTACCGTCAACTTTGGGAAGAAGAAGTAATTCCAGAAATTACAGTTATAGAAAAACAAGATATTGCTAAAGAACAGCAAAGATTGTATGAACAGAGTAAATCAGATATTCGGCAAGCTAAGTTAAGGTTAGCAGAACAACAGAGTAGTTATGAACGGACTCTTAGTCAATTTAATGCCGATATTGAACAGGCTAAATTACGGCTTAATGAACAAGAAAATAGTTATCAGACAGTAACTCATGTGGGTAAACTTGCGGTACTCAAAACTCAGGAACAATTAAAAAATATAGATACAGAAATTTCCACACTCAATGCAGAAATTGCACAAACTCAAAGCCAAATTCAGTCTTTAGAGTTTCAAATAAGTCAACGAGTTTTAAAAGCAAACGTGAATGGTACTGTATTTCAGTTACCAATTGAAAAAGCTGGTTCTGTAGTTCAGCCAGGCACAATGATTGCCGAAATTGCCCCAATAGATTCGCCTTTAATTATTAGAGCGCAAATGGCTACAACTGAGAGCGGTTCTTTACAAAAAGGATTACCCGTTAAGCTCAAATTCGATGCTTATCCTTTCCAAGATTATGGAGTTATTGCCGGCGAATTACTAGAAATTTCTCCGACGACAACAGAAATAGATACACCTAGCGGAAGAGTAGCGGCGTATAACTTAGAAATTGCGATGAATCAGCATTGTATTCCTAGTCGTGATCAATGTATTCCCTTAAATCCTGGGGATACTGCAACTGCTGAAGTGATAGTGCGTCAGCGTCGCATTATTGATTTTATCCTTGATCCATTTAAGAAATTACAACAAGGAGGAGTGAAATTATAAATATTCTCATAGTTACTTAACGCTTTTAAGCACCAACTAAGCGAAAAACTTGTTTAGCATTACGTTAATTTATTGGAAACAACTCATGTCAGAAAATGTAACTATTACCACTGAAGATATTCTGCATCAAATCAAATTATCTTGCAAAATTCCCGATATAGTCAAGGAAAGTATTACTCGCAAAATTATTAAAAATGCTGCCATTGAGGCAGATATAAAGGTTGAGACAGAAGAACTTCAAAGATCAGCAGACCAAATTCGGCTAATCAACAAACTCAATAGTGCTGATGATACCTGGAAATGGTTGGAAAAAAATGGTTTGTCCCTAGATGACTTTGAAGAAATAGTCTACGATACTGTGATTTCTGGAAAGTTAGCTGCTCATCTGATGGCGGATAAGGTCGAAGCTTATTTTTATGAGAATCAACTTGATTATTTTGGTGTGGTGATTTACGAAGTTGTACTAGATAATGAGGATTTAGCGCTAGAACTTTTCTATGCGATTCAAGAAGGTGAAATGAGCTTCTATGATGTTGCTCACAAATATATTCAAGATACAGAGTTGCGGCGTAAAGGAGGATATTTAGGTAGAGTGAATCGTCAGGATTTAAGACCAGAAATTTCTGCTGCTGTTTTTGCAGCTACACCACCACAGCTTCTCAAACCGATATTAACTTCTAAAGGAGTTCATTTGATTTTGGTGGAAGAGATAATTCCAGCAGAATTAAATAACTTATTACGTTTTCAAATCTTGTCAGATTTGTTTGGTGAATGGCTGAAGCCACAAATTGAAGATGTAGAATATTACACTAACCTGAAGCTAAATAACTAAGCAGGTGGGCGTAAATAAGTTTAACTATAGAACTATTATTGATTTTTGTTGGCATAGCCTAGCTAAAGCTCTGCTTTAAGCGTTCGCGTAGCGTCTTGGAGAGGAGAGGGTTGTCATTTGTCCTTTGTCATTGCTAATGATTTGAGGATTTTTGACTTTCCTTGACATAATTTTATTTATTCCTACTGACTATCTTGTAGGTGTTTTGTTCTCATAAATTTTTGCTTTTTATAATTGTTCCAACTCTGTGCGCTTTTTTAAATGATATTTAAATTTTGAAGACATTCGCCACAAAACTTGTAGATTTTTATATCTAAAATCAGGACAAAAATGATGCACTTAATGTATGACTATTTCATTTATTCATGTAATTGCTATGCGGTTATATGAATATTTTAGAGCAACCCGCTACTAAATTAGGCTTGTGTATACGAATTTAGTAAATGAAATAACTGTAACAATTATATCCATCTATTAGATTCAAAATGCTTGTTTAATAGAATTTGATTCTAGATAATAAGAATGAAATTGAACAATAAATTGTTTAATTCCAAGTAAAAGCTGAAAAATCCAGGAGTTTCAAAATGGCTTCCATTACAGTTTCTAATCTTTATCCACTTGGCTCTGATCTATTCATGGATTCTGAGAGCTTTATGGATGCATTGAATGATAACGAACTTGCTGAAATCAATGGTGGAGTAACACCAGCAGTGATTACCACAATTGCTACCAAGTGGTTTATTGGTGCTGCTGTTGGTGGTGCTATCGTTGGTAGCATCATTTATTGGTAATAGCAATAGCAATAGCTTCCCTGGCGAACTATCCCTCCACTCATATCAATTCTACTGAACATAACGGAGAACAATCATGTCAACAATTAATATCCAAGATATCAAAGTAGCCGGTTCTGATCTATTTTTTGACGAAGAAACCTATCTAAATGAGCTTTCTCATGATGAGATAGGGGCTGCTAAAGGTGGTATCACTCCCACTGTTGCTGGAACTATTGCACTCAGCAGTGCTTTTGTACTCAGCTACAACCTGAGCAAAATTGGTACTGAATTGAAGAACAAATTTTTCTAAAAAATATGTGCTTGAGTAGACAATAATACACAAAATTAATTGTTTACTTAGGTTAAATTTTTAAACAAAGGATGTGAGAGTTACAATTACCTTAACAATACTAGGTTGACTAACTCTCAATTCCTTACTTCTTCAGAATCAAACACTGTGGTGTTTATCATTAGCCCTCACTTACAAAGGCAATTATGAACTTCAATGATTTTCCAACTGTTATGTCTATAATTGCTTTACTAATAGGTATAACATTTTTAATTTTGTCTGATTACATAGCGGCTGGCGTGTGGCTATGTTATGGTTTAGCGACATTATTAGTTAATAAAGTTGGTTCATCTAATATGGATAATTTTAGCCGTATAGATGTAATAATTGCTTGGGCTACAATTGTCAGTTTTATTAGTTTATTGTTGTTTCAGCTACACAGGGATTTCGTTGCTAGATAGAGAATAACTGATGATATTTGCATTAAGCTCTCAAAATGTTTTTGATTATTTAGTTACACACCAGATATGTCAACTAGAAGAACAACCGAGTAGTATTGAGATTAAATTTGCTAAAAACTTTAATTTGCTATTGCAGTTGAAAAATGGCTGTCAGCTTTTAGTTAAACAAGAGCGCCACACCCTGGATGGAAAAACTGCTGGTGAATTTCTCAATGAATGGCGAACTCAAGAGTTATTACGAAAATTTTCAGAATTTGAGGGCATTAAGTCATCATTTCCAGAAGTGCTGTATTTTAATGCCATTGATTCAATTATTGTTTTCAATTACCTGGCCGATTATCGTGACTTAAACGATTTTCATATCAAGACAAATATTTTCCCGGCTGAGGTCGCTACCTTAATTGGAGGCATATTAGCAGAAGTACATCGCACCACAATTAATCATCGAAAATATCAGGAATTTTTGGTTGAGCAACTTAATGGTGAAGCAAATTTACAGGTTTCCGACTTTACGCGTGGGTTGGAGCGTGTTGAACCTGAAATATTTGGCTTGGTTCCCGCAGATGCTCTGAAATTTTTTGCACTTTATCAGCGCTATGACAGTCTTGGTCAAGCATTAACAGAACTTTCTGGCGCGTTTACACCTTGCTGTTTGACTCACAATGACTTGAAGTTAAATAACATTTTACTGCACAATGACTGGGAGCAATTCTTGGGTAGTGCAGAACCAGCTAGGGCTGGGATAATTCGGATCATCGATTGGGAACGCTCCGGTTGGGGAGATCCTGCTTATGATTTGGGGACTATTATTGCTAGTTACCTGCAAATTTGGCTCAGTAGCTTGGTAATTAGCCAATCTCTAGATATTCAAGCAGCATTACGCCTGGCCATAGTACCTTTAGAATATCTACAACCTTCAATAACAGCTTTGATCAAAGCTTATTTTAGTAAATTCCCGGAAATTTTAGAGCATCGCCCAGATTTTTTAAAACGTACAATTCAATTTTCAGGACTTGCCTTGATTCAACAAATTCAGGCAATGATTCAATACCAAAAATCCTTTGGTAATGCGGGTATTTTTATGCTGCAAGTTGCCAAAAGTTTGCTATGTCGTCCAGAGCAATCGATATCGACAGTGTTTGGAATGACAGAGTTAGAGTTGATTAACCTCAGCTACTCTCAAGTCTGAGTTTCGTTGTTTAACCAAGATTTTTATGCAATTACTGGATTCTCTTCAAAATCAATTACCAGTTAATTTCTCCAATAATGTGCTGGATGCAATCCGAGACATTGCGCGCAATGTTCAGTTTCAGTCTAATTTCTGTGTCAGCCATCCAGCATACAAACCTTTGGATTTACCAGAAGAGGTGGTGACTCGATTTCAAAAAGTACCTTTAGACCTGCAAAATAAGTATCTAAGTTTGCAATTACGCAGCTTTATTTATGGAATTTATTATAACGGTTCCTTGTGGAATACTCTCGCTTTGGGTAAAGATTCAAAAGATTTGCTTCTACAACAAAATCTAGAGAACAATACTCTATTGGGAGTAGATTGGGAATTTTATGCCCGACTGCATGAAAGCAATAGTGGACAAGGTTACTTTGATCCTGGTTGGCAGGTGTTGAAGTTAGAAATTGATGGTGATCTAGTGGTCACGAAGGGTGGATTAAAACTTCATATTAACCGCGATCGCCATCTGCAACTCGAAGAACAATCTGCTAACCTGGGAGACATTGTGGCCATCCGCCTCCCACGAAATTTGATTCAAAATGGCTTTTATGTAGCTGTTGGTAATGCAGGGACAAATAGCCATAAAAAGGCAGAAAATCAGACTCAATTGGTGCGCGTTTACTTCAATTTAGCTCCTGAAGGCGCACCTGCTGTGATGAAAAATTTAACGCAACACCTCAATGCAGCGTCAATCTTCTTTTCTTTTAAACTTCTCTACAATCCCGCCGACTATACCCGCTTTGATTCAGGTGTTCTCTATTTTGAGCGCAGCCATTATGAAACTATGCGCCAAGTCATACAAACAGTGTATACCCAAGAGCGATCGCACTTCCAAAGAGAAATACCTCTATTTACCAAGTTCCTCGCACCAGGTTTAGGACTAGCCGAAGAACCAAATCATCAGTTTTCTGAACAAGAAAGTTTTGGAATGCATCGGTGTCAAATAGTCAGTAATGGGCTATTAACAGCGCAGCAATTAGGGGACGAGTCAGAAGATACCAGAATAAACTTGATTCTGGAAGAATTTTCGGCTCTGGGTATTAAGTTAGCACATCCTTACTTAAACGCTAATTCGGAAGACATTTATACCCCACTGGACTTATGCGAATAGGCGATTTATCTCAAAAGCCAACAACTGTACTCGGTGAATCAAACCAATTAATCGCTAAATTTACCGAGTCAGATATACCTTTTTATCGCCAACTGGGGCGAACTAATTTAAAAGTAAGTTGTCTGGGTTTAGGCGGTGGGGGATCAATTTCCAGTGAAGATACCCTTTACGCCTTTGAGCAAGGAATTAATTATTTCTTCTACTCCAGCGATCTGCATCATTTTTTATACAGGTCAATGGCTGATGCTCTGCGTAAACTCTGCGGACGAGGCTCTTCGGTACGCGAAAAAGTTGTTCTAGCAACAGTCACTTATATTAAAAATCCAGAAATTGTTCTCTCTGCTCTATTCGATCAGTTTCAAGAACTGGGTATTGATTACATTGATGTCCTGCATTGGGGTTGGGTAGGAGAAAATGATCACTCAGCTCTGAATAATTGCTTGCAGCTTTCCCCAGATATCAGAGGTGCAAGTAGCGTTTATCAGCGCACCATTGAAAGAGTATTTGGTGTCTCAGAGCGCCTAAAAAAAATGGGAGCTGTCCGCTATGTTGGTGCTTCTTTCCATGACCTCAATTTAGCTCATCAGTGGTTAAATAGCCCTTTGTTAGATGTGGTGATGGTGAGGCATAATGTCGCTCATCGCTCTGCTCAACATCAAGCCTTTAATTGTTTGAATGTAGCAGATCCACAGCGTCCAGGGATTGTCACATTTAAATCTACAGGCTCTCATACTGGTTCCTTGTGGGAAGTTCCTCCTAGTTTACCTAGTAATTGCTGGCGACCTAATGTGCCAGATTTATACCGATACTCCTTATCGCAGAATTCTGTTGATGTTTGCCTCATGGGCTTGCAGCGTCGGGAAGAAATTGATGCTGCGATCGCGGGTGTGCAAAGAGGTAAATTAACTCCTGGTGAGATAGAATACCTCAACTTCTACGGAGATTTACACCGCGATCGCATAAAAATTGGGGATATTCCCCCAGAAAAGTTGATTTACCGATAAATGAAAGCAACCGCCGATGTGTGGGGTTTACCTACCTCTGGCCGCAATCTCTAATTTCATTCATCCAAATTGCTCATAATTACAAAGGATAGAGTCATGGTAGAAAGTTTGACAAAACCTTCATCAATTGTCCCAGCCACAGATGCAGAAATTTTAGCTTACCTGCGTTATTCTCACAAAATTACTGATATTGCTGCTTTAGTAGAACGAAATACCATAGTTTTACGAGCTTGCGAGAAGTTTAATATTATAGTTACCGATGAAGAACTACAAGCAGCCGGAGATACATTTCGTTTAGAACACAAGCTTGTGGGAGCATCAGAAACCTTTAACTGGCTGTCTCAGCAGCGAATTTCTGTAGAAGATTGGTCTTTAGGCATCAAAATTGACCTTCTTACCAAAAAACTGAAAGAATATCTCTTTGGTATGGAAGTTGACGCTGATTACATGAACAACCGCAATGGCTATCGGCGAGTCATGCTATCTCAGATTTTAGTACCTGATTTATCTGATGCCTTAAAAATTGTCCATTTAATTCAAAAAGAAAATGCTTCTTTTGCAGCCCTAGCTGTAGAATATTCTCAAGGTAAAAAATCTCAAGAAAATGGTGGTTTTGTTGGCTTACATTTGCTAGTAGAATTGATGCCAGAAATTGTCCAAGCTCTCACTGATGCAGTAGCAGGAGAAATAATTGGACCAATTTCCAGCCAACTTGGTCATCACATTCTGAGAATTGAAAAATGGTTCCCTTCTGAACTGACTAATTCAGGTAGGGAAAATATTTTAGAATCTCTTTTCCAAGTTTGGTTACAAAATTTTCGCGCTAATTTTTGAAATCAGCCACTTTTTTAAAGAGTGGAATTTTACTGCCATTTTCTAGCATAAAAATGCCAAAATACGACGTATTTACTTAAAATTCATTTTAAGTGATTTGGCTCATCTTCTATTCTGTCTAAAGCTTTTTTAGCTCTAAATACAAGTCGTAAATAAGCTAATTGGCTATTCCAAGCTGAACGAGGTAACAGAGGTTCAGGGGAATTTAACTCGGCTTGAGTTTGATTGGAGGATGAATCCAAATTACTGTTCATTTCTTTTGTGGACATATTCAGATCAATCAAAAAATTGGTGAACTGGCTTTCAATTAGAAGCAACTGACTATGGGACTGACTCTGGTTCCTTTTGCCAACTGTCTGACCAATGAACGCGATCGCTTGTAAAATGTAGTGGATCGTTTTCTGGCCAAGGGGCATCAATCGGTTCTTCAATCAAAGCAAACTCCCCATTATCAAAGGGATTGCCATCGGCTCGACGTTGGAGAAATACTCGTTCTCTCATGCCATTTTTTTCGTGAGTCAAGGCGCGATGATGACAGTAAGGATTATTCCCGCGCTTGTCAAAAAAGACGTGTGCAGTCCAACTGCAACCACCTCGACACAATTCGGCAAACTCGCAAGTTTTGCAGAAACCCCAGAGATGATCTGTACCTTGGGGAGTACCAGCACCTAAATTAAACCGCAATTCTTCCGTTTCCTCAATGATGCTTCGCAAAGAGCGATCGCGGATATTACCACCTGTATAAGCTGAAGTTGGTAATGAAGGACAACCTTTAATCGCCCCATCGGCTTCAATTCCTAAAGCCGAGAGTCCAGCACTGCATCCCTGCCAAAAAGTCCAAGCATCCCCATCACCTCTTAACAATCGCTCATAGGGGCCGTAGTAACCGATATTATTCCCTGCTTGCAGTCTGACCCCCTCTTCCTTGGCACGTTTAGCAACACGAGCAATCATCGGATAAACATCCAAGAGTTCGTAAGGTTGCAACAGAATCTCATTATTATCCGCCGCATTGCCCATCGGTACAGTTAACTGAATCTGCCAAGCAAAAATACCTGCATCCCGGAGATGTTCATATATACTGGGGAATTCTGGTGCAGAAAGGCGATTGATTTGTGTATTGCAACCAAAAGGAATACCTGCTTGCTTCAGATGACTCATAGTTTTAAAAGCCCATTGCCAAGCACCTTGTTTACCACGGATGCGATCGTGAGTTGCTTCCAAGCCATCTACAGATACAGAAACTACACCAATACCAGCGGCTTTCATCCGGTGGGCTGTGTCTAAAGTAATTCCATAACCCCCAGTAGTCATACCACATAGCATTCCCGCTTGGGTAATGGCTTGGGCAATTTCTAACCAATCTGGACGGAGAAACGCTTCACCTCCAATAATAGTTACTTCAGTGATGCCAACATCTGCCATTTGTTTAACCATATCCAGGGCTTCTGCTGTGGTCAATTCATTTACCCTAGTTTGTCCAGCACGAGAACCGCAGTGTTGACAAGCAAGATTGCATTTTAATGTAATTTCCCAAACCGCATAGCTAATTCGGCGATAGGTCATAAAAGTTACCTCTAATTAATTTAGATAGGGACGAGTTTCATTTCATCCGTCCCCAATACTCTAATTTCCTAAAATTCAGAGTTTACAACTCCATACAATGGCTGAGGTTGAGGTTCCCACGGCATAGGTGGCCACGTAATTACCCCATATAGTGGCCGAATTACAGGCTTGCCCAGAAAGCCACCAAAAACAGCTTCTAGTTCTTTTTCACTCAAATCTTGGAGTTCACCTTTATTAGCAGTGGATTCCAACAATTGGATGGTATATTCTTCAAACTCTTGTTGTGTAAAATCGTAACCTGCACTTTGAACTACTTGGCTACATTCATCTTTACTTTGCACACCTTGTATTTGAGTGCGAAAAGTTTCATCATTTGCTAACTGTTCGTAGAAACCTTTGACGTTTTCTAGAGACATAGTTTTATCCTCAAAAAGTCACTTTTAAAGAGTATTTCGTGGCAAAAGATTAATTGGTGGCAACCCATACAGTAAGACCATATAAGGTAATATAGATCCCACAAGTGCTGTAGTTGCACCACCAACAACTGCTGCTAATTCTTTTTCACTCAAATCTTGGAGTTCACCTTCATTAGCAGTGGATTCCAATAATTGGAGAGTATATTCTTCAAACTCTTCTTGTGTGAAATCGTAGCCAGCACTTTTAACTATTTGGCTACATTCATCTTTACTTGTAGCACCTTGAACTTGAGCGCGGAAATGCTCATCTTTTGCTATTGTTTCGTAGAAAAATTTGACGTGTTCTAAAGACATATTCTGCTCCTAAAATAGAATTGTAAATTGGCTTATCTAGAAATGGGAGTTGCTACATCTACTATGAGGTCAGATGCATTGTAGTTATCTGTAATCACTTGCGGGCAACGCTTACAAGCTGCCTTACCTTCTTGTTGCCACCAACGACAATCTCTGCGTATAGAACAGGGAGGAAGTTCCTCAGCTACCGCAGGTAATTTCTCTACAACTTGCATTGCGAGACGGCAATCTTGTCCATCAAAATGCTGACAGTTTTTAGTCGCGCAAGGTGAAGCTGTACGGAAGATTTCGGCAGGTGTAATGGGACTAGCTTTGGCTAATAGTTCACTTGTGACAGGCTGTGGCTGCTTGAGATAAGCTACACGAGGTTCTGCTACAGTTCCACCGATGACTCCAAAGACAACACTATTTACAGATTCTGGCCTAGCACTGGGACAGAGTGTGGTATTTTCAGTAGGCAAATTTTCCATTAATCAAGCCTCTAGCAAAGAAACTGTTTTTACTTCAGGCTCAAATTACTTAATTGTTATTGTTGGTGGGATATAAATAATGCCTAGTGTAATTGGAGGACAAATAGGGAAGTAACCCGCGATCGCAAACTTTGTCACCAGACCGCCAGAAATATTTGCAGCTTCTTCTTCAGACAAGCCTGACAAAGCTGGTTCGGCATCTAATGCTTGGTTTCTTCTTTCTACTGCATTGTTCACAGCATCATCAATCAAATCATTAATTTCAAATTGACTGTGACGCTCACTTTGATTCTTTGCCATTTTGAATTTCCTCTTTATTTGGGTTTTATTTTTACCACTAAATATAGTGATAGTAGAACTTTTCAAATTATAGAGGAAAGTCAAATTACTTATCTAGTTAACTAGAGCTTTCTGGAAGATATAAATAAATCATTTATGTCACTAACATTTATTAAAAATTAAGTGTGGAATTCGTTAATGGCTTAAGCTATAGGACTGCAATTTGATTCTAGAAAATATACTGAGGCTCCAAAGCCCTATTTAACAAGGTTAAAGCTGAAATCACTCTAGTTTTTCGATACAATTTTGTGCATAAACTAAAACATTTATGTCCCAATAAACTTTTTGTTGGATCAGCAATTGCCGCTATTAGTCAACACCTGATAGCATCAAAACCCGGATAAATAATGTTTGTTATGTACCTTGCTAGGGAAATTTAATATTCTGTTCAAACTGAGAATTAAACAATAAATAATATTTTGTTTTGATAACTTTTAGTCAAAAAGTAGTGGTAAATATTACTAGATGAATATACAAAGATTGCCTTAATGAAGGATTTTTCCATAGCGATGTACAATAAAACTAACTGCCAAAGGTTCACCCTTACTTCTAGGATCACAGCGAAGCCACTTTCACCCAAATTGTTGCATCCTGCGGTAAACCTATATGTATTAGAAGTAGGTGATCAACAGCATACCTGTAGGCAACGGAAAAATTGCGTAAAACCTGCCTGAAAAAGAGTTAATCAGCTCCTTGGGGCGTGATATTTGGGAATCTCTACAATCACCACAATTTGAGTTTATTTGCAGCTAGTACCGCTGCGCGGAAGTCAAAAGTCAAAAAGCTTAACTATATAGGCTTGGCATTGATTTTGGATAGTTGTGCTAATTCCGCTGTGCTGGACTAGGATAACCTATCTGCAAAGACGACCTATTGACAATTTACCCAAAAGCGTTTCCAGATTTAAAATCTAGAGGAGTCCATGAGTACGACTAATTTTACCAAAGCAGAAAATTCCCATAAACGCCCAGAGGAACAACCTCATTTACCAAGGAAAAACTTGATAAAAAATGGTACGAAACATGAAAATTACCAAAAACGGGAGTCTTTACCTGATCGTTCCTCGTTACAACTTGAAAATCGTGGTCGCGTAGCTATTTTCATTGATGGCGTAAGTCTATTTCATACAGCTTTACAACTCGGTATTGAAATCGACTATCTCAAATTGCTGTGCCATTTAACTGGGGGTTCGCGGTTGCTGCGGGCTTTCTTTTACACTGCTGTTGATACCTCTCGACCCAGTACCGCACGTCCACGCCCGAATGAAAAGCAACAAGGTTTTCTGTTTTGGATGCGTCGCAATGGTTATCGTGTAGTTACTAAAGAAGTTCAGCTGGCAGACCATACCAAGAAACACAATTTGAATGTAGAAATTGCTGTGGATATGATTACTTTAGCTCCTTACTATGATACAGCAATTTTAGTTAGTGGAGATAGAGATTTAGCTTATGCTGTAAATGCTGTCAGCGCCACAGGTTCTCGCGTTGAAGTTGTGAGTTTACGGGCTATAACTAGTGATAGTTTGATTGATGTCGCTGATGAGTTCATTGACCTCGATAGAATTAAACAACACATTCAGAAAGATTCCCATATCGGCTATAGTTATCGGGTGCTTTCCAATTCCAAACTGTAAATCTCCATTGTTAATTGAGCAAATTTGACATTGGTTACTGCCTACCTACTTAGATGGAGTAGAATGGCGAATTAGGGAATTACTCTGCGTATTTTTTTATTAAATCCTGATTGAGATGGATATTTTAATTGTTGAGGATGAACTGGAAATTTCTCAGTTAATCCAACATTCTTTAACCAAAGAGGGTTTTTCCTGTCGCATTAGCCGCGATGGCCTCAACGCTTTGCAGATGTTTCAGGAACAACCACCAGATTTAATTATCCTCGACTTAATGATTCCGGGGTTGGATGGACTGGAAGTGTGTGCAAGGATTCGTCAAAAACCCGGTGCAAAAGACCCCTATATTTTGATGCTGACAGCTAGGGGTGAGGAAATTGATCGCGTGATTGGTTTATCCACTGGTGCTGATGACTACATGGTTAAACCCTTTAGTCCCAGAGAATTAGTTGCTAGAGTCCGGGCCTTATTGCGGCGTAGTCTCCGCCAAGGGGGACAGCATCAGGTGAATCGAACTCAACACTTTGTGATTGATTTAGACCAACACACTGCGGTTCGGCAGATAAATTCCCAACCAGCTGAAACCTTGGACTTAACTACTTTAGAATTTAATTTATTAAACACCTTTGTCAGTAATCCTGGTCGAGTTTGGAACCGGACTCAGTTAATTGATAAACTTTGGGGTAATGATTTTTTTGGTGATGAACGGGTTGTAGATACTCATGTGGCACGATTGCGGAAAAAAGTTGAGCCTGATTCTGCTAGTCCCACTTTTATTAAAACTGTGGTTGGTGTAGGGTATAAGTTTGAAGATTCCCTGTAACGTGAGGATAATTGCATGGGCTGGCGTTGGGCAAAGTCTTTGCCTCTGGCATCGCGTCTGTTTTTATCCCACCTCGTAGTGATGATTGTGGGGTTAGTTACTCTGGTGACCATTAGTGGAATTTCTTCTCCCCGCTTTTTTGTCCTGCACTTGCAAAGGTTAGAAAGTCGAGGGATGAGATTAATTAATATTCGGACTGAATTGGTGCAAGGATTTGAAACTGCTTGGCGGCGTAGCACGATTTGGTCTGTGATTGTCGGTAGCACTGCGGCGGGAGGATTAAGTTATTGGGTATCTAAACGAATTATGCTGCGGTTGACAGAGATGGAACAAATCACTCAAAAGTTTGCAGCTGGTCAGCTAGAGGCGCGATTACCTTTATCTGATATTCCCGAACTGCAAAGGCTGGGGACTAGTTTTAATCAGATGGCGGCTAGTTTAGAAGGGGTGGAAGCACGGCGGCGAGAATTAATTGGGGATATGACCCATGAATTGCGGACTCCATTAACGGTTGTGCGGGGTTACTTAGAGGAACTCGCTGATGGAGAAATGGAACCATCTCCTGAGATTTATCGCCGATTGGCGAAGGAAACGAAGCGGTTAGAGAGGTTAGTTAACGATTTACAAGAATTATCCAAGGCAGAAGCTGGTTATCTGCCAATTAAGATTCAACCTGTGAATTTATGGCCTTTATTAGAGTCATTAGTGGAAAAATTTAGCGACCAGCTGCTAGAAGATGGCCCGGTTTTAGGCTGGGAATGTCCCGATTATTTACCGCTGGTGTTAGCAGATATTGACCGCACAGAACAGGTTTTAGTCAATTTGCTGGGTAATGCTATCCGTCATACTGTCAAAGGTACAATTACTATTCGTGTTTGGGTTGAAGCGTCTCAAATCTGGATTGCAGTTATGGATACAGGTATTGGTATTTCCCCAGAGGATTTACCCCATGTGTTTGAACGCTTTTGGCGTGCTGACCAATCACGCGATCGCGATTCTGGTGGTACAGGTATTGGTTTAACTATAACCCGCCGTTTAGTAGAATTGCAAGGCGGTCGGATTTACGTAGAAAGTCAACTGGGAATTGGTAGCACTTTTGGTTTTTGCTTGCCTTTGGCATGAATACAAAAAATTGACACAAGCAGGTTGCATTTGTGTCATATGAAATTGGTAGGTTGAAAAGCATGGGCAAGAATTATTCTTCCTCCTCTTTATTTACCATTTCCCAAATGTTTACTTTTCTTATAGCTACTTTTTTGGTAAGTTTACTGACTATATCTGGTGGAGCGGCGATCGCCTACTTATTTCCTCAAAATCATTCCCCAGACTAAGCAGATTATCTATTGTTTTAATCAAGAATCGTCTATTGTTACCAAGTATTTTGTATAGTTAAGTACCAGGGGTTTAACCCCTACGACAGTTACTATCTTCATGAATTAATGTAAGTTAATTGACTAAAAATGTGTGACCATTGCAACTTAGCCAATTTTTAGTTTAAATTAAGCCTAAGCACTGTTGTAGGTGTTTGCAAGCTGCGGATTATATTTATATTTTAAAAGAATATTAGGGTGACATCAGAAAGAAGAAAATCCCAGTTAAATATATATCTGGATTTTTCGCAATCAAATCATATAATAACTGTATTCAGTTTTGTGGGTTTAACCATAAGGAGTGTTAAAAATGAATCAACTACAATTAACTTTACTGATTAGCTATTTTCTGATGACCTGCTATTTCTTCACCAATTGGCTTAAATTTTCCTTGCGCCATCCTAGTTTTACTCCAGAGGAAAAATTTTTATCTTTTGTGATGTTTGTGATCACAACTATTTTTTGGCCTTTAACTATTTTGATGAATTTATGGGAAATATTCAATAAACGTAAACTGGAATTGAGGACGATGATTCCGGTTATCTTTGCCATATTTGCCTTTAGTTTTTCATACTATTTGACTTATCTGTATGAACATGGTTTTTGCTATAACGATTTATTTTGCTCATTCCCATCCTAATGTTGAAGAAGTTAAACATATACCCCCTGCATATTTTTCAGTATTTTTGTGTGAAATTGCGGTTGACTCCTAAGATATAAAATTTAAATAAGACCTGACCACAACCATAGAATTTTATTTTATACACTAAAAATTAAAACCAATGTTGCCCCCATTTTATCAACCAATTAGCCAACCTCCGGTTTTAAAGTTACCTGATCATGCTAGAGTTGCTGTTTGGGTAGTGATGAATGTAGAATACTTCACCTTTGGTAAAATAGGAACTGCGATTCAACCCAATTATTTGATAAAATCTCCCTCCCCAAAAGATTAAAACTTCAACTCCAACTAGAAATCTAAAACCCTCAGCGTACCTTTGCGTTTCCCTTAGCGTACCTCTGCGTTTAAAAAATGGATTTGCCAAACATCGAAACCTACCTCCAACCAAACCACCTCAGTAGAAAGCATCCTGAAAAATTATCAACCACAGATGCACAACTCCAACATCGGCGTTTGAAAACTCTTTCAAATCTGTTGGTAAAAACATTCCCAAACAAGAGCTTACTTTGCGGTTCGTGATCATAAATGCTCAAATTCTACCAAAAACTAGCCAAAACTTTAAAACAGAATCCCGCAGTTCTAGCCACCGTCACCAGCACCAAAGGTTCAGTACCCAGAGAAGTCGGCGCAAAAATGTTTATTAGCGCTGAAGGAAAAACCTGCGGCACAATTGGCGGTGGTGCAGGAGAAGCAAAAGTTTATCAGCAAGCCTTAGAAATATTGCAAACAGGCGAGAAAAAATTTGTCGAAATCGATTTAACCGGCACACCAGCCACTCAAGGCGTATGTGGTGGCACAATGCTCGTATGGTTAGAACGATGGACAGAAACTGAAAACTTACACTTAGTCAACCAAATTATAGATATCTTAACATCTGGGGAATCCCTCGCAATTGTCACCCCATTTAATACAGATGCTCAACCCTACTTAGAAACAGCAAACACGCCCAGTTTTCCCCAGTTACAAAATCATGCTTTAATCGAAACCTTACTACCACCACCCACACTCTTAATTATTGGTGCGGGACATATAGGCTTTTACCTAGCACAGGTTGCCAAAATAGCCGGATTTCAAATTATTATACAAGATGATCGCCCTGACTTTGCCACCCCAGAAAGATTTCCCGACGCATTACAGGTACTGGCGCAACCCATCAACTCAATTCCCGAAAAACTAGAAAAAATTCCTAATTTATGCGTTGCTTTAGTCACCAGAGGCTATTCACAAGATTTAGAAGCTTTAGAAATGCTCAGTAATTTACAGCTACAATATATTGGGATGGTCGGTAGCGAGAAACGAGTTAAGACAGTATATAAAAAATTGCAACTTAATCCAGAATTTTTACAAAAAATATATGCCCCTATTGGGTTAGATATTGGGGCTTTAACACCAGAAGAAATAGCTGTGAGTATCTGTGCTGAATTAATTAAAGTTCGCCGTGGTGGAACAGGAAATTCCTTATCTGGCAAAATGTAATAATATTATATAGAAACCGAAATTGTCAAATTTTGCGATTATTCTGGCTGCGGGTAAATCTACTCGTATGGGTACTTGTAAAACATCCCTACCTTGGGGTGAAGGAAAAACTCTATTAACCTATCAAATAGAACAGTGGTTAAGTGTAGATTTTACGCCTGTGGTAGTGCTGGGTTTACACAATAGCCAGAAACAGCAAGATTGTCCTTCAGATAGCTTGACTGTGATTAATCCTGATGCTAGTTCTGGGAAAACTACTTCAATTTTGACAGGTTTACAAAATATTCCCCCAGACTTTGATATTTTAGCAATTTCGGCTGTTGACCAACCCAGGAAATTAACTATTTACCAAAAACTTATCTCAGCCCATAAAACTAATTTATCATTGATAACTGCCCCCACCTATCATGGTAAAATGGGGCATCCCATACTGCTGGGAAATGAGATGCGATCGCACTTAGAAAATATTCATGAAAATACTTTAGGTTTGCGTCAAGTTATCCAGGATTTTCACTCAGTCATTTATCAAGTTGAATTTGATAATTCGGCTATATTACTAGATATTAACACACCGGAAATATATCGAGAGCAACTATTAAAGCTCAAGTCACCATCTCAAATTCTAATTGATGACTCTGGCGAAAATCATGAGTGAAATGATCCACCACATTAGTATCAGCCAGTTCTAGATTATAAAAATCCACAAAGTCATGCTCAAAATAAGGGCCAGCGTGCCAAGTACCCTGATTTAACTTAATGAAGCAATCTCCCGGTATGCGGAAAGCCGCAATTTCTGCTAATACTGGTTGATTCAAATCATTATGAGGAGGACAAACCGCAATTAACCAATCCTTTCCTGCCAAAGAACCTAAACATTGGGTACATTGTAAATGGCGAGTAATTTTATCAAACTTGCGTCCGCGTTTTTCTAGCCTCATAATATAAAATCGTGGTGTGCCATTTTGCAGGTTTAATTGGGCATCTTCCCCATCAAAAGTTTTCCCATCGTCACTAGCGGAAATTACCTGTCCATAACGCCGAAAATTTTCTGGTGTGATCCATTGCGCCTGTAATTGTTTTACTGTCTGCGATGTACTCATAAACTTAACTACCTATATTAATATCGGCATAATTATAGGATATTATCTTTTTCTGTCTACTCGCACCCGCATCTGCTATGAGGTTCATCTATGCCAATCTATGTTTACTGGGGTGAAGATGATTTCGCCATCGAAAAAGCAGTTACAATATTACGCGATCGCATACTCGATCCTTTATGGACAAGCTTTAACTATACATCTTTATCCCCAGACCAACCCGATGCCGCAATTTCAGGTTTAAATCAAGTCATGACACCGCCCTTTGGTGCTGGTGGACGGTTGGTGTGGCTAATTAATACTACCCTGTGTCAGCATTGCCCAGAAAATGTTTTAGCAGAACTAACGCGCACCCTATCAGTAATTCCCGAAAACTCCTGGTTATTACTCACCAGCCGCAACAAACCAGATGAACGCCTGAAAGCTACAAAATTGCTGAAAAAATCCGCCAATGAATTTCGAGAATTTCCCCTCATCCCACCTTGGAAAACAGAATTATTGGTACAGTCAGTAAATCAAGCTGCTCAAACTGTGGGAGTGAAACTAACTCCCCGGACTGCGGAAATTTTAGCAGAAGCTGTAGGTAATGATACACGACTGCTGTATAACGAAATGGAAAAACTACGTCTTTATACATCAAATAGCGGTAAACCTTTAGACGTAGAGACCATTACACAATTAGTCAGAAATACTACACAAAATAGTTTACAATTAGCAGCAGCGATTAGAATGGGAGAAACAGCTAAAGCTTTAACTATTTTGGCTGATCTCATTAACGCCGCAGAACCGGGATTGAGAATAGTTGCTACTCTTATAGGTCAGTTTCGTACTTGGTTATTGGTCAGGATTGCTATAGAAAGTGGGGAACGCAATCCCCAAGCCATCGCCCAATTAGCCGAGGTTAGTAACCCCAAACGTATTTACTTTTTACAACAAGAAGTCAAATCACTTTCTGTAAAGCAACTAGTCTCATGCTTACCACTACTACTAGAGTTAGAAGTGAGTCTCAAGCAAGGATACACTGAAGTATCTGCACTCCAGACCAAAGTAATAGAACTTTGTCACGTATGCCAAAGGGGCGGACATTAAATATAAAAATTTAGTTGACAGAGAATTCTCTGGAACTTCTCAGGCTAAAAATAATTCAAAGCTATTAACATATCCCTACTATACTTCCGTGTGTCATAGACTTTATGAAAAGAATTCCTAATTTATTTTTTCAAACTAGCCTGCAACATCTATTTCCCCGGAGTTTATTCTTCGGTATGCTTACCACTGCTAGTTTAGTTACCAGCAGTATGACCTTCAGTTCCCATGTCAATGCTCAAACACCTGCGGTTAAAAATACTGATGACATTACCAGCTACGCCCAAGCTGTGTTGGCAATGGAAACACCGCGTCAACAGGCTTTTGATGAAATTAAGAAACTAATTGGGGATAGAGAAATACCCAAAATTATTTGTAACGATCCTAAAAGCATGAATAGCCTACCACGGCAGGCTCAAGATATCGCAGTTACTTACTGTAATAACTCTCAAAAAATAGTTGAAGATAATGGACTCAGTATTGATCGATTTAATAAAATTACTTTAGAGTTACAAAATAACAACAACTTAAAACGACAAGTTTATAATACATTGATCCGCCTGCAAAAAACTCCATAATCTCGGTAGAATAAATTCCTAAAAATACCCTGAGATTACGCCAAGGCTAAGGATAACTTATTGGCGATGAGAAACTAATAACTATTAATCATTTTCGTTTTTACGAGTCGATGTTTAAAGACTGTAACACTAGTGGCTACAATTTTGCAGGTTCTCAAGCTACTCCTGATAGACTTATTTGTACACCTAACTTTATTGGTGGCTCTGGTAATGAACTCAGCATGGTTATAAGGTCAAAAAAATCAATTTTCTAGACAACAATCTGATATTTGTCGTCTTTTACCACCAGGACGAAGCAGAAAAAGACATAGTGCTTTTTGGATGGGCTTGTATGGTTATAGCGGAAACCAGTTTGATTGATGAAAAAAATTAAGTCCTGTAAACTTAGGTTGGGTTGAGTAACCAAACCCAACCTAAAATTTTTTACAACATTTTAAGCGTACCACGCCACTAGTCTACTAGTAAACTCCTTGCCAATGCGATCGCTTGTTCTGGAGTGGAAATTTTACCCTCAGCTTGGGCGACAGCGATTTCCGTCAATAATTCGCCCAACTTTGGCGAGGGTGCAATATTTAATGCTATGATTAGTTCGTTACCACTGACTATTTTAGTGGGGTGAGCAACCAAATCATTAGGGTTCAGGTGGCGGTTGATTAATGGTGCGTAAACTTGTAGCGACTGGTCACCAGGTATCGCCGAGACCAAATTATTATCTATTAAGGCTAAAATTATTGTAGCCGCAAATACATTTCCCGCTTCTTGAAAGAAAGAATACTGTTCTCGCACTGACATACTAGCTGATTTTAGCTGCGGTAATAGTCTCAGTGCAGTGGTAACAGCTTTAATTTCCGCCTGACTGTAAGTTAGTGCTTGCAGTTCTATTTTGGCAAATTCTGGCTCAGGGTGAACAAGACAAGCCAGTTTAGCAATACCTAACCAAGTAGTTTTTACGGTGTCGCGCACAGACTGTTGTAGTTCTCCACTCAGTTGCGGCCAATTTTGGGCGATTAAAGCGGCTACTGTGTCCACTTTTACTAGTTTTTTCCAGCTTTGGGGAGTTGCATTTTTGCAGAAAGGCGCAAGTAAACCATTTTCTGCGGCCTTAATTAGCCAAAATGTCCCTTGAGAATTTGCTAATAAATAATTAATTTCTACTCGCACTCGTTCAGCAGCGACTTCTGAGATATATGATGCCAAAGTCTGAATAGTTTTTTCTGTATCGGACTCAATGGTAAAATCAAGTTGGGCAGCTTGACGATATGCCCGCATTAATCGCAGAGGGTCGTCTTTGAGGTTAGCTGGTGATACCATTCGCAATCTACCCTGTTCTAAGTCAGCCCGGCCTTGTAAGGGGTCAATGATTTCTTGGGTATGGGGATTATAAGCGATCGCATTAATTGTAAAATCTCTTCTATGCAAGTCAGTCTCTAAACTACCGCCTTCCTGTTGGGCAAAATCGGCTGTAGCTTGGGGAAATACCACACGGGCGATTTGCCTTTGGGCATCGAGAACTACAAAACCAGCATGATAATGAAGTGCGATCGCTTCAGCCACTGCCACTGCCCCAGAGGGTATAATAAAATCTAGATCCAAGTAGTCACGAGTTCGACCCAGAAGGGCATCCCGTACCGCACCACCGACAATATAAGCAGGTCGTGGCAACCATTCCAAACTAAAAGGCCAATTTTCGGGATCTAGAGTAGGATATATCAAACCGTACATTGTCATAAAAATCAACCCAACAACTAGTGAATAAAAGTTGGGCTTAAGTTACATTAGCAATAAAGACAGGTTCTTGGAGTCAGTTCTATTATGTGTATTTGCGTGAACTGCCACTACGTAGACCGTTGTGAAACCTACCACGCCGTAGAAGCACAGCACCAACAGCCCCACTTAACTGAAAATCCCACCTTTGACCCGAATGAACCCTCCATTAATGTCAACATCCGCACCAGCGACGATGTAATTGAAATGGAATGGGATGTTGTCGGTTGTCTCAGCTTTAAGCGGGAAATGGGTAAGTGGTCGAAATTACGTCCTGGTGAACTAGTACCGACGTGATGAAAACTAATTGTTGGATATTCAAAGCGGCTACTATTCACTTTAGTAGTCGTATATTTTACTGTGAATATAGCCGTTCCCAGTTTAATAAAGCACAAAATTATCTGCGTTTATCTGCGCCCATCTGCGTTTAATTATTACTGCTTGTACCTCAGTGGAATCGGAATTGCTATATAAAGCAACGGTTATATGCTTGAATAAACAAAATACCCACAAATCATAAATTTTAAATTAACCTTGACCCCAGAACCACAAAACCTTGCAACCACAAAATACGCCATATCGCTACACACCACAACACCCGAATTGGGGTTGGCTATCAGTAATTTTGCTGGTGAAACTCGTGCTGATACTTGGGATTTGGGGCGTGATTTATCTAGCTACGTACATCAATATTTAATAGAATTTATCCAGCCCCACACCTGGGCAGACATAGAATTTATTGCCGTAGCTAGAGGCCCAGGAGGTTTTACAGGGACTCGGATTGGTGTAGTTATTGCCCGCACCTTGGGACAACAGTTAAATATACCTGTATTTGCCATTTCCACCTTAGCAGCAGTAGCTTGGGCGAACAAAGGTCAAAACCAATCAAAACCAGCAGTTATAGCCGTAGAAATGGCAGCACAACGGGGTAAAAATTTCGGTGCTATTTACCAAATATCGCCTGATAACTTGAGTATCACAGCCTTATTGCCAGATACCGTATTTACACCAGAAGCATGGCAAGAAACCTTAGCTAATTGGCAGAGTGAATATCAACTAATTAAAGCTACATCTGGTTTAGCTGCAACAGTCAGTAGTATTTTGGAACTAGCTTATTTAGATTGGCAACAAGGTAAACATCCTGATTGGTCTGAAGCTTTACCATATTACGGACAGCATCCTGTAGATACTTGATTAGACTCGGAGCAATGCGATTTTGTGAAATACGAAAAATTTGTAATCTAAATTATCTATATTTGTAGCAACGTGACAAGTTAATGCTGGGGCTATAGCTGCCTCGAAGTTGATATGCTCGATTCTCTGGAGGCATAGAATTTTTTTTACCAATATGGTAAAGTATAATTTGATATAAGTTTCTTTTGGCACACAACAAATTTATTACATAGATTGATATGATATCTCCTCTGGGATATACCAATTTTTTTACCAAAATGGTAAACTTGTATTAGTCTATTAACACATGGAAATCGCCTTCGCTGACAGCAAACTGCAAAAACTATGCGAGCAAGAAAAACTAGCACAAAGAAAATTGGGTGCAAACTGTGCCAAAAAATTGAGAACCCAGCTGACTATGCTTCGTGTTGCTAGTTGTGTCGCGGAATTAGTTATAGGTCGTCCCCATCCTTTAAGAGGAGATAGGGCTGGTGAATTTGCAGTAAACCTAGAAGGTGGTAAACGACTTGTATTTAAACCAGATAACGACCCCATCCCCTTGACTGAGGATGAAAGCATTGATTGGTCAAAAGTTACTGCTGTTTGTATTGTTTTCATTGGAGATTACCATGACTAAGACCACCCGACCCTTTACTCCCAATTGGGTATCTTCCCCTGGTGATGCGATCGCGGATTTCTTAGAAGAGCGTGATTGGACACAAGCACAGTTAGCAGAGCGTTTAGGCTATAGCATCAAACATATCAGTTTGCTGGTTAACGGCAAAGCACCTCTTAATGAAGAAACAGCCCTGAAGCTAGAACGCGTTGTGGGGAGTACAGCAGCATTCTGGCTCAGATATGAAGCTCAATATCGCGCTGCTTTAGCCAAGAAAGAAGAAGAAAACCGCTTACAGGGGTGGACATCTTGGTTAGATGAGTTACCAGTCAAAGAATTGATGAACCAAGGTGTAATTCCCAAGTGCCGTTTAATCGCTCAGAATAAGCCAGATTTGGTAAAAAAGCTATTGCAATTTTTCGGTGTAGCCTCACCGGAAGATTGGCAGAATTACTATGTAGGTATGGAAGCTGCTTTTCGTCGCACCCGAGAAGAACAAAGTGATGTGGGTGCTATTTCTGCTTGGTTGCGGTTGGGTGAAATAGAAGCCGAAAAACAGGACTGTCCTAAGTACAGTAAACCCAAGTTTGAAAAAGCAGTGCGGGAAATTCGCACTCTGACAGTGTTACCACCAGAAGAATTTGAACCACAAATACAACAGTTGTGTCGGGAAGCCGGTGTTGTGCTGGTTTTAGTACCATCAATCAAGCGATCGCACGTTAGTGGTGTAGCCCGGTGGTTAAATCCCCATAAGGCATTGATTCAACTTTCACTTTATGGTAAAACAAATGACCGCTTCTGGTTTAATTTCTTCCATGAAGCTGCACATATCCTACTACATAATCAAAAAAAGATTTTTCTAGATGAATGGGATAGTGGGGAAAATTTATCATCGGAACAAGAACGCGAAGCAAATCAATGGTCGCGGGAATTCTTGATCCCACCTAAGTATGAAGAAGAATTAGCACAAATTAGATTTGAAACTGATGTTGTTGATTTTGCAGAACGTATCGGTATTCATCCAGCTATTGTACTAGGTCGGCTGCAACATGATGATCTCATAGACTATTCTTCTATGAATGGTTTAAAGGAGAGTTTGCGTTTTCCAGAGGTAAAATAAGTACGAAATAATACAAGTTAGAAACTTTGTGGTGGCTATATCACTACAGTTTCTCTGGAGGTGAAGCAGCGAGAGACAGGTATGAAAACCCATCCTCGCTGATGATGGCTTAAGCTGTCAGAGAAGCGATCGCCTCTTCAACAGCTTGCAAAGCCAAATTCACCTCCGCCTCGGTGACAATCAACGGCGGCACAAACCGCACAACTTTCGGACCGGCTGGTACTAGCAATAAACCCTTGTCCATAGCAGCTTTGACAATATCAGCGGCGGTGAGTGGAATGTCTGCTTGTAACTCCATTCCATTAATTAAACCCCAGCCTCTGACTTCAGAAATGTGGTGAGGATATTTAGCTGCGATCGCGTTTAATCCATCTCGCAATTGTATACCCCGTTCTTCCACATTCTGCAATATATTCTCTTTTTCTAAAGTCTGGCAAACAGCCAGCGCCACACCACAAACAAAGGGATTACCCCCAAAAGTGCTAGCGTGTTCACCTGGTTGGAAGACATCGCAGAACTTCTTACTCATCATCGCCCCAATGGGGATACCACCACCCAAACCTTTGGCACTGGTGAAGATATCCGGTTCCACACCCAGATGTTCATAACCCCATAACTTACCGCTGCGTCCCATTCCCACTTGCACTTCGTCGAACATTAACAAAACGCCAGTTTCATCACAAACTTGGCGCAGCTTTTGGAAATAAGCTACATCACCCGGACGCACACCGCCTTCTCCTTGCAAAGGTTCAATTAAAATTGCCGATACACCGTAATCTCCTTCATCTAATTCACTAATTGCTGCCTCTATAGCATTAATATCGTTATAAGGGACATATTCAAAACCTGGTACTAAAGGATCAAAGTATTTTTGATACTTCGGTTGTCCTGTTGCGGTAATTGTCGCCAAAGTCCGACCGTGGAAACTAGCATTGGCTGTTAAAATAAGTGGCTTGTCAATTTTTTGAACTGTATGGGCATATTTCCGCGCCAGTTTGATTGCGGCTTCATTAGCCTCAGCACCAGAGTTGCAGAAAAATACGCTATCGGCACAGGAATGTTCAACTAACCATTTGGCTAATTCACCTTGTTCAGGAATATAGTACAAATTAGAAACATGGTGCAGCTTCTGGATTTGGCGCGTTACCGCTTCTACCATTGCTGGGTGGGCGTGTCCGAGGGTGCAAGTGGCAATTCCGGCTACAAAGTCCAGATATTCACGTCCCTGGGTATCCCAAACGCGACAGCCAGCACCCCTGTCTAAGGCTAGGGGAAAACGGGCATAAGTTGACATGACGGCTTCATTGAAGCTGTCAGCATCAAAAGGACTGGATGACATAGAACCTGATGTTGGGGGGATGGTAGCTTGCTCAATGAGAGTTTCTATGCTCACAACCGCGCCTCCTGATAAGTCTTTTATTTTAATACTCACTTACTAGTTTGCTAGATATTCTTAAAAATTACATTTTATTTAACAAATCTGATACTTTTTTGTAGGCTAACGGTTAAATATCCTGCTAAAAAATGGTAACGGTGGAAAAATTTTGTATTCCGTACTTGAGCAAAAATACCGACGACTGCAAAAAGAACTCACGGTAGGGGCGATTTCTCTGGGTGGCGTTTTCCTGACTGGTACTTTTTGGTACACGTTCATGGAGGGTTGGTCATGGGAAGAAGCTGCTTACATGACAGTGATCACCTTAACGACAGTGGGCTTTGGGGAGACTAATCCCTTGAGTCGCCAAGGTCGATTATTTACAATTGGCTTGATTATGTTGGGTGTAATCACTATTGGTTACATGGTGAACAGATTTACAGAAGCCGTAATTCAAGGCTACTTTCAAGAAGGAATCAGACTACGGCAGCAGAGAAGGTTAATGGAATCACTGACAAAACATTATATTATCTGTGGATTTAGTCGCACTGGTCGGCAAATTGCCAAAGAATTTCAGGCGGAGGGTGTTCCTTTTGTCGTAGTTGATTTAAATCTCGAAGCTGTAGAAGAGGTACAAGCACAGAACTACATAGCATTCCAAGGTGATGTGACTCTCGATGAAACTTTATTGAGAGTTGGCGTGGAACGAGCGATTTGTATTGTGGCTGCTTTACCTTCAGATGCAGAAAATTTATATACAGTGTTAACAGCAAAAACACTGAATCCCGGAATTCGCGCGATCGCACGGGCAAGTACAGAAGAATCTGTGAAAAAATTACAACGTGGTGGGGCTGATATTGTGGTTTCACCCTACATTACTGGTGGTAAGCGCATGGCGGCGGCGGCTTTGAGACCCCAAGTATTAGATTTTGTCGATGGTTTCATCTCCGGTGCAGACAGCCAGTTTTATATGGAAGAATTTTTACTTGATCCGGCTGTGTATCCTTATGTGGGTCAAACTTTAAAAGAAGCTAGGTTGCGATCGCAATCCGGGGCATTAGTGATTGCCATTCGTCGCGCCGATGGTCGTCTAATTGGTGGCCCCACTGGCAATACTATTTTATTACCAGGAGATATCCTGATTTGTATGGGGACATCGGAACAATTGCGTAGTCTGAACCAAATTCTCATCCCTATTAAACATCTCCGACGACAACGACCGGGAAATACCTAATTCTTTAACCACTGCAAAATTCTGGTTTTACTCTCTAATAAACCCTTGTATCCCAGTGATGCTGATGTCATAGACTCAATTGCTGCACACAATTTAGCTCGTAATACTGGGTCTTGTTTCAGCTCGTAACAATCTCTAAAGTAAGTCCGAATAGTAAACAGTGCCGCCTCATACTTGGGTAATCCCCAAATCACTTGTCGCTCAATTCTTAAGTAAAGTTGGGGATGCTGCGGGTCAAAACTTCTACCTTGCCATTGATGGACTGAGACACCAAGGGGTGGTTGAGGATGATGATTCAGACGGGTATCGGTACTCAAACCCCAAGCAAAACGCACCATTGGTTTTTGGTCAATCATTGTATTCGCGATCGCATCTCCCCGCAGATTTATTTTTTCCATCCCGGCGACAGGTGCATGAATCGCGGCAAAGTTTTTCCCAATTTTTGACTCGGCTGACCAGTGATTGGGATAGCAAAGATGGACTGCACTCAACCAATTACTACCATCCCCAGAACGACAAATTACTGTGATATCTTCTTGAATTTGTGCGGCTAAAGCATCAAGAGTAGAGGCGTAAGGGGGAATAACTGAACTACCTTGGACTTGCTGTAACTGCCAATCTGCATCTAAAATCAGGGTTTCTTGAGTAAGTCGGCTATGGAATTTGAGCGTGTTGGCTATTTTTTGACACTCAAAATATTGTGGGTGTTCTTGAGTGAGGCGTTCAATAATTAAACAAGCGATCGCACCAGCTACAGCCTGAGAATAGTTGCAGGTCTGATAATATTTACTCAAACTTTCCCCACGAACTAAAATTTTATTTTGGCGGTAATGGGTAAAATTATCATCAATTTGGAACACCTGTTGATCAGCTTCACCATTACCCAAGCAGCAACCAAAAGGCATCATTCCCGGCTTGACTTCATAGCGTCCATTGATCAAGGGGAAATAACAAGCTGGATGATTATCAGGTTTCACTGTTAACTGTTAACTTTTGACTGTTGACTGTTCAATCCATCCGTGTAAAGGTGCGATATCTTTGGTGAAAGTTTCGATAATTATCGGCGGTGCTGCTGATATTAAAACACTGGGATAAACTGCTGCACCCCAGAGAGGATGAACCAGCACCCGACATTTGTTTTTCATCACTGGATAGTTGAGCAAAGCTTTCACCACTGCGGTGTCATTGTGGGGAATTTGTCCAGGATGAGAAAGTAAAGGATAGCCAGTGCGAGGGTCAATCAGGTCTGTTAAATAGCCGCAATCGCGCAATTGAAAAGCGAGGTCACAGCCAAACCGCATAAACTTTTCCCGCAAGCGTTCTTTCTCTATTTCTATTTCTGGCGTACTTTTTACGAGTTGATAACGTGACTGCTGTAAGACAATGACAACCCATATACAAGGTTGATTTTTCCAATCTGGTAATATCCGTTCGCAGTTGGCACAGATATACTGACTGGGTGAATGAATGGAAATTTGCACCGCTTGTCCTGTTTCACCAACTAAATTAATAGGACAGGCTTGCTCCGAAGTGTAAACTTGGGAATAAGTCACTATATTAATTCGGTATTTGCAAGTTTTACATTTAGCTATTGGTTATGATGATAACTCTTAAAAGTTCCTAAAACTCATCAACTTTACATAATCGGTGAGGTTTTTTGAAACTTATTGTGCATAAATTGTTATTTTTTTAATCTAACTTTTATGGTTCATTAACCTATACTTAGGTATTTCGCTACTATTACTACTTAGATTTAGAGCCAAAATTTTCAGGTGCAAAATTATCTGTGTTCATCTGTAATTAATTCTTTCCATTGCTAGGGACGCGGTTAATCGCATCACTACAAGTCTAAATATGCTACAACACCTGTGAGTAGGATTGGAACCAAAATATACTTATACCAATTCTGTATAAAATGCGCTCAATTTAAAGATAAATAAACCACACCAGACGCAGAGGACACAGAGAAGAAAAAGACAAGGTTAAGGCATTCGGCGCTGCCTCATAAAGAAATGGTATTAGTTCAGTTATGGTGTGAGGATGAGCAGTTTATTTGCTAATGATGTACCAACTTGAGTTAGCCATTGCTTATGACCACTTTGCTACTTCTATGTACATGGTAAACTTAAAATAAGTAATACATTAAAAATCAAAATGTCGCAACACTAAAAATAATGACCACACAAATACCACAACAAAACCCCACAACTAATATACGTAGATATCAAAACTTTATTAATGGTAAATGGGTTACTCCAAGTTCTGGAGAAACTTACGAACGCAAAAGTCCATTAACTGGAAAAGGCATAGTTCAAATACCTTGGAGTAATAAAATAGATACAGATAGGGCAATTCAAGTTGCCAGACAGGTATTTGATCATCATAATTGGTCAAAATCTCCTGCCCGGATTCGCCACGATATCTTGCGAAAAACAGCGGATTTACTCAGAACCAAAGCCCAAGAGATTGCACAGACCCTTTGTGAAGAAGTAGGCAGACCCATTGGCATTTGTTTTGGCGAAGTACAAATTACTGCCGATGTATATGATTATTTTGCAGCTTTGGCACTAAATATTCATGGTGAATCCACGACTCAATATGTTAATAATGCCATTGGTTTAACAATGTCTGAACCTGTGGGTGTAATTGGCATTATTACTCCGTGGAATTTCCCCTTATTACTAGTTTCTTGGAAAATTGCCCCTGCCATAGCTGCTGGTTGCACAATGGTAGTCAAACCTAGTGAATTTACGCCTTCTAATACTTTTATCCTCGCAGAAATTCTGGCTGAAGCTGGGTTACCTGAAGGTGTAATGAATGTGGTCACAGGTGATGGAACTATTGTCGGAGAACGTTTAGTTGAGTCGCCCTTAGTTGACAAAATTGCCTTTACTGGTTCCACTGCTGTTGGTAAACAAATTATGGCCAAAGCTGCACCAACTCTCAAACGAATTAGTTTAGAATTGGGAGGAAAAAGCCCGAATATTGTCTTTCCAGATGCGGATTTAGCACAAGCAGTAGGTGGTGCATTATTTGGCATTTATCTAAACAGTGGTCAGGTTTGCCAAGCTGGTTCTCGTTTGCTGTTGCATGAATCAATTAAAGATGAATTTATGCACCAATTAATAGCTGCAACCAAAACTCTGAAATTAGGTAACCCAATGGATGAAACAACTACGATGGGACCAGTAATTAACGAGCGGCAATTTGACAGAATTCAAAGCTATATTAAAACTGGGCAAAGTGAAGGAGCAAAACTACTAATTGGTGGGAGTGAACGCTATCATGTTGAGGGTTTTGAACAAGGATTATTTATCCAACCAACAATTTTTGATGGTGTCTCCAATGAAATGGTAATTGCCCAAGAAGAAATCTTTGGGCCTGTCCTGTCTGTCATAACTTTTAAGGACGAAGACCAAGCCCTACAAATAGCGAATAATACGCTATATGGCTTAACAGCAGCAGTGTGGACAAAAAATATTGATACCGCTATTGGCGTAGCGAAGGGAATTCGGGCTGGTACTGTCTGGGTGAATACTTATCACGCTTCTGGACTAGAACCTTGTATGCCTTATGGCGGCTATAAACAAAGTGGTATTGGTCGAGAAGTAGGACACCAAGGTCTAGAAGAGTATTTAGAAACGAAATCCGTTCACATCAAGTTAGCAGAATAATTTTAGTCATTATTTTGCGTTCACATTTGCGGAGTTTAGAATCAGAGGATCTCGTATTTAATCAAGTTTAAGAGCATTAACTGGTACTTCATCCCAAGAACTAACTATCCGCAATTGTGCTATCCAACCGGATGACTTTTGGCTAGGGGTCAAGTTTCCTTGAAAGGACTCATGACAATCTTTAGCTTGCGATTCATCACAACAAGCAATACAGGCATAAATCATCCCCGAAGGATCAATTTGCTCATTTACCCAAATTTTCATAGATATATCCTCTAAAATTAAACACTGAAGACTATTAAATACAGAATCTCACCCTGATCAAGGAAAGGGGAGACTTTGATGCAAGTTGGCGAAATGTCTTCACTTTAATGCATTGTGGCAACATCCACACCATTAGTCTTTAGCTGACCATCTTCCATATAAATAATCCGGTCAGCAATATCAAGAATCCGGTTGTCATGGGTAACTAGCAAGATTGTACAGCCTTGTTCTTTGGCTAACTTTTGCATTAATTCCACGACATCGCGCCCAGATTTTTTGTCTAATGCAGCGGTGGGTTCATCGGCTAAAACAATTTTCGGGTGACTGACTAAAGCCCGCGCGATCGCAACTCTTTGTTTTTGTCCCCCTGACAAATTCTCTGGATAGTAATTCACATGATCTGCTAAACCCACAGTTTCCAGCATGGCGATCGCTTTGGCGTTGATATCCTGCTGAAAAAACTCGTCATGCAACTCTATGGACATTCTGACATTATCTCTAGCTGTCAAAAAGGTCATCAGATTATGTGCTTGGAAAATATAACCAATCTGACGGCGCAGCTGCGTTAATTGTCCTTTACTGGCTCCACAAATTTCTTGTCCTAAAATTTTTAAACTACCTTCCTGGGCAGAACGTAGACCACCCATGAGAGTTAATAGAGTGGTTTTACCTGAACCTGAGGGGCCAGTCATAATCACAATTTCACCCGCGTTAATCTCCAAATTAATCTCAGATAAGACTTGTTTACGCAGGTTCCCACTGCCAAAGTAATGATTGACTTTGTGAACAGAAATCACAGGTTCCACAGGAGATAAATTTAAGGGGTCATTTCCTGATATAGTGTTTTGTATCATGGGTTTTTTAGTGCCAAAATTTTGTCAGGTGAGAATTAGAAAACATCAGCGGGGTCAGCTGTGCGTAACTTCCTCATAGCGATCGCACCAGAAAAACTACACATGATTACTGTCAGAATAAACACAGTTAACGCCCTTTCTACCTTCATGGCTATGGGTAACATGGTGGCAGCATAGGCTAGCTGATATAATCCGAAGGAAAGGAAAAATGCCGGGATATAACCCAAAACAGCTAAGAATAAAGCCTCTTGCAGCAAAACTCCCAACAGATAGCGATCTCTATAACCCATTGCTTTGAGAGTGGCGTATTCTGGTAGGTGTTCGGAGACATCAGAGTAAAGAATCTGATAAACAATCACGATACCAACAATAAACCCCACTACCACACCTAAACCGAAAATAAAACCAATCCCAGTACCCTCAGCCCAATATTCTTTTTCTATTTGAGCAAAACCTTCTGGGGTCAGGACGCTGACATCATTGGGTAACTCTGCTGCTAGTTGCGATCGCACTTTATCCGCATTTACACCAGGATTCAGAGTAATTAAACCCACTTCTACACGGTCTCTTTGACGTTCTGGAAACAGTTGTAAAAAGGTAGAATCACTGGTAATCACATTTCCATCAGCCGCAAAGGAAGCACCGTTACTAAATACGCCCCTCACACGGATAGCTTGATTATTCAGTTCCGTGTCAAAGTTGCCTGTTTTTTGGAATATATCGCCCACAGCCCCATATTCCGGGCGACCTGCTTGATCAAACAGAACTTGATGCAACTGTTTAAGATGATCCTGATTTTGTTGAACTTCGGGAAATTTGAATGCAGATTGGGCTGGATCGATACCCCAAACCAAGATAGCGCGATCAAGACGCGTTTGGGGATTGCGCCATTGTCCAGTGCCAATATAAACAGAATTTACTGATTTTACACCCTCATAACCCAATGTTTGATAAAGTCGCTCTCTAGAAAAGCTTTTGACGGAAAACAGAGTTTGAAATTGGGGATTAATCAAAACCAAATCGGCTGCTAAATTGCGGTGAGGTTGAATAGCTGCGTCAAATAGCGCACTCTCAAAACCTAGCTGAATAAACATTAGCATATCAGCAAAAGTAATCCCGGCAACTGCAACTAACAGACGAGTTTTTTCTTTCATTAACTGTCGCCATGCTAGCGGAGTTTTGCGTGATGATTGGAAAAACATAATTGGGAGTGGGGAGTGGGGAGTAGGGAGTGGGGAGTAGGGAGTGGAAAATACTGTTATTTTTAACTTGGGTGTTCTATAATTCAATTGCTGTTTGGACTTGCAAGTTAGTCAATCCGGCTACCTGTTTGCTATCTTCAGGATGCAGACGAATCTTGACATCAATTACCCGGCTATCTAGGTTTTCTCCTGGTTGGTTGCTAAAAACATTTTGTCTATTTACCTGCAAACCAATCTGAGAAACTGTACCTCGCAATTCACCAGTAAATACTTGACTGGTAATTACTGCGGACTGTCCCACTTGAATTTTACTAATATCAGTTTGATAAACTTCCGCTACTGCGATCATTTGCTCAGTTTGTGCCAATTCTGCAATTCCAGATTCACTAATTTTTTCTCCAACTCGTGTGTGAATTTTGAGAATTTGTCCAGCTATTGGTGCTATAATGGAAGTAGACTCTAAATTAATTTGCATTTGTTTAAGTATCGCGATCGCATTCTCAATTTCACTCTTGGCTGCTTCCACATCTACGGGACGAATTTCGGCAATACTGTTGAGTGTGGCTTTCGCTTCACTAATTTGTTTATTACTGGTGGAGTTAATTCTGGTGAGTGTAACTTGGGCTTGGGCTAGTTCTCTACTAGCGGTAGAATTAATCCGATTCAGCACGGCTTCTCCTTCTGAAAGTTGCTGTTTTGCAGTTTCTAAACTTAAGCGCTTACTATCAAATAAAGAATTAGAAATTGCACCCTCAGAAGATAGTTGCTGATAACGTTCATATTCAGCTTGAGAATTATTGAGTTCTGCTTCGAGCTTTTTAATTGTCGCCTCTTGTGCTATTCTGTCTCCTAACCACTGTGCTTCTATGCGAGCGATCGCTTCTTGTTGAGCGATTTTATCGCCTTGTGACTGAGCTTGTAAGCGTTCAATAGTTGCTTGCTGTGCCTGAATTTCCCCAGTTTTTGCCCCGGCTTTAACTTGAGCCAATTTAGCTTCAGCCACTCTTACCTGTTGTTCTGCTTGGAGTACAGCAGTTTGTAGGCGAGTGCGTGAGTCTAAAATTGCCACCACCTGACCAGATTTGACTCTATCGCCTTCCTGGACTAAGATTTGAGCAATGCGATCGCCATCTAATTCCAAAGGTGCAGACAGGCTAATTACCTCGGTTTCTGGTTCTAATCTGCCTAAAGCCGTAATTTTTGGTGTAATTGGCGCAGGTTCTCCCAGTTGAGATGAAGTATTTTGACCAACGAAGCCAGACTGAGAAATCCCATAAACAGCAATTCCACCTGTAATCACTGTAGCCGCTACTACTAATAAAATTAACCGTTGATTGGGAACTTTTAAAAAACCATTTTGAATCATTTTTACCTCACCACACATATTATTTTTTGGATCTATTTAGTTAGGCAGAAAAATTAAACTTTTTGTCTTTTAAGGGATTAGCTATGTTATGGTTTTTCTTGTAAATATTTAGTCAGCATTTTACCTAGCAATTCACATTGTTCAGAAAAATCAATTGTTTGATCACCCCAGAGTTTCGCCAAAATTAAACCATCAATAAAGCTCAAAACAAAAGAAGCTAATACTGGATCTTGAATTCCCAAAAAATCACAAACTGCTTGCTGATACCTTTGCTTTACAAGTTGAAATATAGGACTATTGGCTATTGTTTCTTTGCCTTGATGCTGATAAAAATCCACCAAAATATAAGTTTGATTAATGAAGTAATCTTCATTTTTAACTAAATATTTCCCCATCGCAGTCATTATTTCTGACAATGTTTGGTTTCCTTCCATCTCCGCCAAAGCTGAACTGACATCTTCCTTGCTTATCTCCTCGACTAATTGCTCAAACAGAGCTTGTTTGCTAGGAAAATAATGATATAGCGTACCAGTAGAAACATTTAAACTCTGAGCAATTTGTCTCATGGTGAGCGCACCGTAACCTTTTTTAGCAAATAAATCAAAGCACTTGCCCAGTAATTCTTTACGGTATTGGTCATGGTCAACTATTTTAGGCATTTTTTATATCGAACGCTCGATATTTTTTAATATATCAGAGATATCTCCCGAATGCTAGATAATTGCAGAAATTAAATATACTTACGCCAAAATTTTTTGTAGGGTGTGTTGTCGCGTAGCGCAACGCACCATCCTCAATTTTCGGTGCGTTGGGACTAACTTCGGTAACAAACCCTACCCAAATAAAGGTTTTTAGACTTGTGTGTACACGGGAGTGCAAGCGATGAGGGGGACTGGTTCATCCTGGAAACTTCCTCTGGACAAGGATTTGTGTACACCATAGCCTACAAAAAGGAAAAATTAGCTCTCAGCGACTTTTCAAACAACCTCTAAACTCTAATTCTTAGCCATTTTACTAAAAACTCGGTAATACAGCCACGTACTAGTTTCCTTTAAAGGAAAGAAGACATAAGTCAGAGGATTTATGGTAACAATAATATTACGGTAATCTCGTCGGGCTAAAAATAGAATACCACGAGCTACCTGCTGGGCTGACATCACCCCATAAGGATTGAGTTGACTTTTAAAAGGCCCCAGAATTAACTTGCGGATTACACAATTTCCATCCAACCGCTTCAGGGTGACAAGATTTCCTAATGTGCGTTTACTCAGTTCATAAAGGGGACTTAAAGCCGGGGAAACCTCAGCTTCAGAAGTATTCACCCAGATTTCCTTGGTGGCTTTGGCTTGTGGTCCGGTGACCGTAGTTAAAAATATATCCATCAACCGCAAGGCTGAGAAAGTATTCACCTCATAGGAAGATGCGATCGCTTGTGGTGTGCGGCTATTGTAAACATTGACACCGTGGTTGATAATCAAAATATCGATTTTTGCTAAACTGTCCTTGAGTTCAGCTTCATTACCTAACTCCCAGGAAAGCACTTTAAAATTAGTTTGCGGTGCTAATTTTTCGGGGTTAGTGGTTAAAGCCACCACTTTGGCATTATGCTTGAGCAATTCCGTTGCCAATGCTTGACCGAGAGAACCTGATGCACCAGTTAAAGCGACGGTTTTACCTTTGAGAGATAAACCCGTACCAAGTATTTTATCCACGAGAGGAAACACACCACTATAGTAAGCATTCACATCATCAAAATGATGTCGCCAATGATAAGTGCGATTTACCCACCAAACAGAGGGAATTATCTGTAATGGGCCGGGTAAGTGATTGTAATCTGTATCGATTTTACCAAAGAAATATCGCACAGAAGCACCATACAAGAAAGTGCAGCCATAGAATACGCCCAGCCATAACCCCATTTGGTGAAAGACTAAAGCCATGATGGTTAAAACTGCAACCAGTAAACCCGACTCATAAACATCATGATAAAGTTGGGAATCTTGGTAAGCTTGCACAGAGACTATGGATAAATCCCGACGATATACCTGATGATGCTTATTGTGCCATTTAGCCAGCCATTTGACTTGGTGACACAAAACATGATAACTGTCTCTTAAGACTTCAGCCAGCAACAACGAAAAGACTCCCCAGCCAGCAAACGGCAAAGCAGTACTTACCAACACCCCATTAATCTGACTAAACATTGTCATATTTTCCTGCACACCACTTGACTTAATCTTTCTTCATATTGTGACAGAATAGAATAACGTAACGTTACACAGCAAACTAAAAAGCTTGTAGTCAGGACTTCAGTCCTCTCCTTGAGACGCGACACAACGCACACAAGATATTTTCAGCGATTCCTATGGCGTTAAGAGCAAGGCAAAGCTAGATAATGGCTAGGTAACAGGATAAATCATTAATATTGAAAATATAGATTTGTTTCGCGCATTCGCCGTTAGGCGTTCCCGCAGGGTAGGCGCAAAGAAGAAAGCAAAGGTTTTTTATTTGAGATATAAGGTTATGAATATCGCTGTTAAGCCAGAAATAGAGCAATTTATTCACGCACAGCTTGCACGTGGGAGATTCGCTCGTGCATAAAGAACAGCAAATTGAAGAATTACGCCAAAAAATTGCTATCGGGACTGAACAAATTGCTAAAGGTCAAGTAACTGATGGCGAAGTTGTTTTTGCGAGATTTCAAGAAAAAATTCGTAAAATTGCTGAGGAGTCTGAAGAATGAGTAGTTATTCATTTTCAGATGAAGCAATTCAAAATTCAATATTTTGTGAATATATATAATTATGATGAAATTGGAACTAATCGCTTTTTAGCAGAATTAAAGTAATCACGCTATGAAACCACTAACCCGAATCACATTCAACCCAGAAATTATGGGTGGCAAACCCTGCATTCGAGGTATGCGTATTACTGTAGGTACTATTGTTGGCTTAATGGCAGCAGGATATACGCCAGAAGTTATTCTCAAAGCCTACCCATACTTAGAATCTGAAGATATTTATGAAGCCCTCGCTTATGCTGCATGGCGGGTAGAAGAAATTGAAGTCCCCCTTGCTTCTGCATGAAAATTTTACTTGATATCAATCTTTCGCCTGACTGGGTGCAAGTCTTGGAAAATGAGGGTTTTGAAGCTGTCCACTGGTCAAAAATTGGTAATCCCAGTGCTACAGACAAAGTAATCATGGCATGGGCGCTGACAAACGACTATATTGTTTTCACCCATGACTTAGATTTTGGGACACTGCTAGCAATGACTCAAGCTGATGCACCCAGCGTAATTCAAGTTAGATCACAAGATATCCTACCAACTAATTTAGGTAATTTAGTAATCAATGCCTTGCGCCAATTTCAGCAAGAACTAGAAAGGGGCGCTTTAGTAACAGTTGACGAAGTAAAGGCAAAGGTAAAAATTTTACCAATTAAGCGAAATACTTAAACACAGAATTTTTAGATAAAAATGGAGTAAATATATACTCTATACCTATGAGTCTCCTTCACCCAGACTCAAAAACAACGCTATAAAAAGCCACGATTGACCTATTTTCACAACTGTAATGGGAAATAACCAACTGCTACTGTAAAAAGTTTCATAGGAATAATCACAGTTCTGAAAAGTTTCAATCAGCTGTAACTCTTTCTAATCGAACAGCCGCATAAAATAATCCCCTGGGGAAGTTTTAACAATTTCAGGGGGTAGTAAATATGGTTATCTAGCTTAAACAGTTATATATATTGGGATAAAACCAAAAGATTTATTTTCCAGGTCTTTAACGAGGTTTAGGTTTAAAAAAAGTCCCCATCTTTTCCTCCGTCCCGGTATCGTACTTTTTCAAGGTTTGTACATCTACTTTGTATTCACCTTTATATAAACCTTCTTTTATTTTATGGTCTTTTATTTTAGATATTCTACCTATGTACTTAGTTTGCTTGCAGGAATCTAGAAACCTTTCTATCTGGTCTAGTTCAGGGTTAAAGCCCATAGCCTTCAAAGTTTCACCGAGTTTATTATTTGGGCTATAGTCAACTCCACAAGTTATTAAGGCTTCAATACTGTCTTGACCTTGTGTAAAAACCTCAAATATGAATCTCCATTTTTCTTCTATTATCTGTTGTTCTTCCTGACCATTATTCTGACCTATCTTTTTCTGACTTATATTTATAGCTTCAATCAAAGGATCTTTTTTATAGCCTAAAAATGTTAGGATACTCATCCCCTGCCTGTTTGCGATTGGGGATAATGATGAATCTGATGATGCTGATGAATCTGATGGGGGTTTGAATAAACTCATTGTCTTATCTTTGGGGGTGTTATTGTTTGCATTTGCCCCATGTATATGATATGCCCTAAGTAGATTCTCATGCCAAGACTGAAAACCGAACTAGAGCAAATCAGAGGATATGTAAGCTAAAACCAGTTATAGGCGGCTATTAATAGACTTCAGATGTTATCAACTATTTTGAATCTATGGAGTAATATTACACCTATGTACATAGGCGGTTAGGTTGCGGTAATCCTGTCTTTTAATCAACACACAACTGTCTGATGATTGTCAATAGTTCCCATGCAGCAGATAACACCTTAGATGGAATAGATACAGCTACCCTAACAAGACTATGACGATCATTGACTATCCCCCGATTACTATTTGACTGTCTCTTGACGATCATCTGACGATCATATGACTGCCTCTCTACCTGCTAGGAGTTACTTTGACGATCAGTTTGACTATCAAATAGCGGTTTTATTAACTTTGGGATTTCCTTAAAAGGCTGGAAACCTTAAAGGCGACACCCGGATTTGAACCGGGGGATGGAGGTTTTGCAGACCTCTGCCTTACCACTTGGCTATGTCGCCGCGATGATCGCTCTCACGATTCCTTATCATAGCATATTTTTTCTCAATGTATGCCCTATGTCTGAGGAAATTTTGCCGTACCTCAGCAAATTTAGTGGTTAATGGCATTTAAACATCCCAGGAGATAGCAACCTGGAATCCAGTTTTGTAGAGATAGTGTGAGGATTTGATGAATTTTTGCCCAAGATGGGTGACGTAAAACACAAAAAAAAATACAATTTCACTCTTAAGATAGATGAAAATTCAGAGATTTTAAGAAATTAGATGTTTATTTATGGTTTTTAGCTTTATGATGACATCAAAATCAGTATGACCTGGGTCAGCTACTTTACCAGACAAGAATCAGATGTTAAGTTGCACACATGGCAATCAGTGAAATGAAACAAGTATCTCCCATCTCAATTGCTCAAATAACAGATACACATCTGTTTGCTTCGGAAAATCACGAAATGCTGGGAATGCCGACTATACAGTCTTTCCAGGCAGTTGTAGAAAGGTTAAAACAGCTAAGGGCTGAAGTCGATTTACTACTGCTAACAGGTGATTTGTCTGGTGATGGTAAGCCTGATTCCTATGACAATCTCCAAAATCTCGTGAATCCTCTACAAATACCTGCTTACTGGTTACCAGGGAATCATGACTGCGCGATCGCAATGGAAGATATCTTAAATATGGGGATGCTTTCCCGGCGCAAGTCTTTTGTGCGTGGTGGCTGGAATTTTATTTTACTCGATTCTTCCGTTCCTGGTTGTTTGCATGGTTATCTCTCAGGTAAAAGTCTCGATTGGCTAGACTCTGAGTTAACAATCCTGGGTGACCATCCGACTTTAGTCGCCCTACATCATCCGCCTTTTCCCGTAAATTCTGCGTGGTTAGATAGCAGTACTCTGAAAAATCCCCAAGAATTTTTTGCTGTTCTCGACCGCCATCCCCAAGTCAGGTTAGTTTTGTTTGGTCACATCCATCAGGAATTTCAACGCCAGCGTCATCAAGTTCACTACCTCAGCACCCCGTCAACTGGGCTTCAGTTTCGCTCAAAAAGTCCAACGTTGATGATTGACCAACAATACCCCGGATTTAGGTTGTTGAAGCTATACCCCAATGGGATGTGGGAAACTTCGGTGGAACGAGTTCCTTATTTCCAGCCATTGGAGTTAGCCGCTAAAGTATCGTAAGTTAGCTATACTTCTGCCATCGATATCACTTCATCCGCAAAACTGTTTCGACGCACAAAGTACAAAGGGCCAGCCACAGACCCCCAAATACGCTCATTGGTTTCTAAATCACGTCCTCGGTCAAGGCTAATAAATCTCTCTTCGCTAATTTCAAATTCACTATCTAAATAGGTATTTTGCCCTTTCCGAAATACGATACAAGCTTTACCTGGTTCGACTTTACCTTTGAAGCTGTTACCAGCCCACTCTACAATCATGTTACATCCTGGTAACTTTTCTAAGCGATCGCTCGTTAAACTTTTCAGGCGTTCGAGGTCACGGGATGCACCATAAAAGTTTTCTTCTTGCTTCACGGTATAGTTTTCAATTTCAATTCGGTCTCCTGCATTGACCAATTTCAGCACCCGCAGACGATAAGGGTCATTCAGCTGATAATCATAAGCTTGTTCCACAAACAAACTGATTCCTGATAACACCTCTAGGGCTAGAGGACGCATACAGACGCGAATATGAGCATAAAAAGGTGGGTTTTCAAATGCTTGCGCTTGATTACTAAAATCAGCCGCCATCCAGCGAGCTAAGGTTGTAATATCCATAGAATTAGTCATTACATACATTTAAATTCTCTGGATTTATTGTAGAGGGAATAGGGAGTGGGGAGAATTATCGATTTTTGATGCGTCATTCAAATTGGCAGTTAAAATCTTTGGGTATGGTAGTTATAACCTATACCCTATTCCCATCTCAGGTAAAGTACCCATGCTCAGGCGCTTATGTATTGTTATTAGTGTCGCTGTCCTTTGTCAGCTTAACAGTTCGTTAACGCTAGCAGGGAGTAAAAAGCCGCAACAGCCGACTAAATTTCCTCCTAATCCCCTAGAACTTACCAAACCCGATCCATTATTACCGCCTTTAATTGACCAACAGCAGTTAACTCTCCCAGAACGGCAAAACTTGGAAACGGCGCTGGATGAGTTGAATCAGGAAGCTGCGGCTAAATTGCAAGCCGGTGATCAAGAAGCAGCATTTGATATTTGGAACCGGGAAGTGCGTTTGCGGCAATATTTGGGTTCATTGGCCCAAGTACAAGCATTATCGCGATTTGGTGCGATCGCCTGGAATCAAAATTCTACTGAGCAGGTAAGATATATTACACAGCGATTGCAAACTATCCAAAAGTCAGCACAAAGCCAAAAGACGATTGATTTAAATTTAATGCGATCGCTTGGTGAAGCTTACCAAAAAGTGCGATCGCCCAAACTAGCTTTAGAAGTTTATGAGCAAATTTTAATCGCAGTGCAAGCACAACAAGATGCAGTCGCCGTATTGCAAACCCTGACAACAATGGGCGAACTGCATTTGAGTTGGTTTGATTATCCTCAAGCAGCCGCCACCTATGAGAGATTATTAAATTTAACTGCTACTCAGAGCGATCGCACGAATCAGTTAGCATACCTGCAACAGTTACGTTATATATATCAGCAAACCAAACAACCCCAGCCAGCCATAGATGTGCTTCAGAGGCTAGCAGAAATTTACGAACAGGAAAATGATCTGACTAAAATCCCAGCATTGAAACTAGCTATAGGTGCAAATTATGAATCTTTAGCACAGGAAAATCCCAGTTTACTCAGAGAAGCATTTAACAACTATCAAGAAGCTTATCTTATGGCCACGCGATCGCGGCAGTATGTTCGGGCTGGTGAAGCTTTGCAAAAATTAATTTCTCTATATATTGCTCAAGAACAAATAGATGAAGCTTTACAGACTAGCCAAATTTTAATTGAGACACAAGAACGAGCTGTTAATTATTATGGAATGATGCAAGCTTATGACCAAATGGGGCAATTGTATCTAGAACGTCAAGAATATCCCCAAGCACTCACAGCCTTTCAAAAAGGTTTAGAACTAGCTCAACAACTCAAACATGAGGAAACATATTTTACACAGCAAGTTGAGAAAGCAACAAAATAATTACTAATTCGTAATTCGTAATTCGTAATTCGTAGTGGCGTGACCAGCTTAAAATGTTGCAAAAAATCGTAGTTTGGGTTGACGTAACCAAACCCAACATCATTGGTCGCCTTGGGTTGCGCTACGCTTAACCCTTACTACGTCTAATGCACTTAAGCTTGCCACGCCAGTAACGTGTGTTGTGGGATAATTACGAATTACGAATTACGAACTACGAACTACGAATTACGCAGTTGTTGTTTCTAGTTTTTTCACATCTTGAACTATCTCATAAAGCTTTTCTTCAAACTTTTCTGAACACGCCGACCAATCATATTTGAGTATAGAAGGACGAGCCTGTTCAGCCATTTCTGCTTTAAGTTGAGAATTTTCCAGAATTGCTACCACTTGGTCAGCAAAATCTTGGGGATTATTAGCTTCAGCTAAAAAGCCATTGTAACCAGGAATAACTTGTTCAGCCGTTGAAGGTGCAACCACAGCCACCAAAGGAGTACCGGAAGCCAAGGCTTCGTTATTTGTCGTGCAGAAATTTTCAGTTGCAGAGGGGTTGACAAATATATCTGCACGCGCAAACCAACCTAAAAGTTCTGTACCGTGAGACTCACCCCAAATGGTAATACCAGATTCAAACTGTTTAGACCGCCGACGCAGTTCTTCATCTAAAGGTCCACTACCGATAATCACTAAATGAACATCAGGAATTTTGGCAGCAATGAGCGGAAACATATCGATAAGTTGGGTGACATTTTTTTCCGCCGTAATCCGTCCCACAAATAAGAGCGTTGGTCTGTTGTCGTCGGGAATCGGGTTGTGGATAATATTTCGGGGGTGAAATTTTTCACAATCAATTCCTTGATAAGGAACGTATTCACCCCGTTGACAATTGAGCTGATTGTACTTCGATAGTTGTGCTTGAGAAGGAAATAAATTCAGATCATAGACCTCAGTAGACTGCTTGACTAAAAAGGGAATAATCGGGCGCATCAAATTGAAAATATGATTACCCAAATAATATTGGATGTAGGCAACTATGTCAGTATGGAAAATTGAAATAATTGGAGTCCCTGTTTTCTGCGCGTATTCAACTCCAATAGGACGACCATAACCTTGCAAGAACATTGAATAGAAACCTCGCATTTGTGGTGCTTCTTCCACTACCACAATATCGGGTTGAAATTTTTCTAATAACTTGGTATCACTCCAATGGCGATAGTGTAAGGGTTGCGGTAAAGACTTGTAAAAGATTAGTGGCTTTGTGGGAAAAGCATAAGCAGAAAAGTTAGGAAAACACTGTAATTCCTCCAGTCCTGGCATAGGACGGGTACCCACATTTTTCGGATACTGGTCGTTGATTTCTGGATGGACAAGAAAGACTTCATGCCCTTGTTCTAGTAACCAGTTAACCCTTTGGTGGACTGCAATTGAAACTCCTGTTAAAAAAGGAGCATATAATCCTGTAAACAAAGCAATGCGAAGTGGTTGCTTGTTCATAATTTTAGTGTATTTGTGTATTTTAGCTGAAAATAATGCTGTCTTTATCCGTTCTGCTTATTCTGTAAACCGCATCTTCAATTCAAAGAAGTATTTGGCGGAACAGGTTGATCTAAGGACTGGTAAGGGCGATATTCAACTAACCGAATCTTCCAGGCATTTTTGAATTGATAGGTTATCCCGCGCCACTTAACTTCTGACATCCAGAGGGAAGATAGGAAGACTAAGCCATAAACCCATTGTGTTAAGGGAATGCCAATTAACATCTGGAAAATTGCGGTAATGGTTAATTGTTTAGTTGGTTGATGATCAGAGCGAATAACTAGCTGTACTGCTTGCTCTAAGAAAAGTACAATCAATAGCAATGCCACTACATAGCTGCTATAGCAGCTCAAAGATATTGCCGCAGCATACCATTCTCCACTCAGCAAAGCTACCACAAACAATACACTTAAAACAGTCGGAAACAGAATTGTTAAAATCGCGTTACCTGCGACAGCTAACCAGTGGGGATGATATAGTCGGCAAAAGAGTAGTTGGCGTTGCATCCAGGAACTTAAGTCAGATAAATTGCACTCTTCCTGATTCAGCATCATCAAAGAAGGTACAAATTTAATCTGTATTTTATGTTTACCCAAGATATGACGCATCATGGTGTCTTCGCAGAAAGCTTTTCCCCACTGATCTAGCAATCCTGTTTGATGCAGGACTTCTGTTTTCACCGCCAAAGTCCCACCCCAAGGAATGCCATATAAATACATCTGCACCACCGCCGATACATTCCACAGATACCGGACTATAGAACCCCAATGGCTACCTGTAGGCACATACCAACGGTTCCCTGTTGTCGCCCCTACATTGGGGTCAGCTAAAGGAGTAACTAATTCACGCAGCCAATTAGCATGAACAATTGTATCAGCATCTACTAAAGCGATCGCTTTATAGGAATCGTCCAATTCTTTCACCGCTTGGATTAAAGAACTACATTTGAGGCTGCAATTTCTGCGGATAATTCGCAAAGGACTGATTTGCACATTAGTCGCTCCATGCTCCTGGACAGTATCATTAGCAATTGTCCAGGCTGGATCTTCGATCCGATCAACGACTAGTTTTAAATCATACTGTGGGTAATTTTGATTCAACAGCGCCTGCAAACAATTACTTAAAAACGGATCAGCGCCACGTAGGCAAAGAATCACTGCCGTTTTGGGTAACTCTTCATCTGGAATGACATTTTTTTTGGATGAAGATAGATGCCATAAAAAGACCAGCATAAAACATATTTGAACAGCCAGGGCAACGGTTAAACACCTACATAGGAATATTACCAAGTCGTTCATCTTTAATACCTGCTGTATGATTGACCTTGAAAGATGAACTAGGGCTAGTAGTCTGTCAACTCAAAAATGACGGGTAAATAAATCTTTCAATTTTTCTTCTTTCTTTCCTTCTTTCCTTCTTCCTTTGCGTTCTTTGTGTCCTTTGTGGTTCCTTCCTTTATCCGTCACAATAAATTTGACAGACTACTAGTGGCGTGGCGGTTCTTTGACTGATGTACCTCAAAGAGAAATTTTGCTGTCAATCGGTTGATCCAACAAATCATAAGGATGATATTCAACTAATCGAATATTCCAGGGATTTTGCACACGATAAACAATACCGCGCCATTTCACTGTTGACATCCACAGCGAAGATAACAAAGCTAACCCATATACCCACTGTGTAAGAGGAATAGCAATGAATATTTTACCTATTGTCTTCACTGTTAACTTTGTAGTTGGCTGACCATGAGAGTGAATCACTTGGCTGACCCCTAACTCTAAGATCAGCGTTACCAAAAGTAATCCCACAGTGTAAATGCAATAGGTGGAAAACAATACAACTGCTAAATCCCATTGTGCATCTAACAACGATACAAGAAACAGGACTATTGCCACAAAAGGAAACAGAATACTAGAAACAGCATCACCAACCATCGCTAACCAACGGGGATGGTACAGTCGAGAATACAATATGAGACGCTTCAAAGAATCTATTAAGCCCAGTAAATCGCACTCTTCCCGATTCAGCATCATCAAAGAAGGTACAAGCTTCACCCGCATTCCATGTTTTTTCAGGATCTTGTGGATCATAAAATCCTCGCCAAAAGCCTGTCTCCACTTATCTAGCAGACCTGTTTCGCGCAGCACGTCTGTTTTGATAGCCAAACTACCGCCCCAAGGAACTTGGAAAAGGTACATTTGCACAACAGTAGACACATTCCCGATGTAGCGTACCAAAGACCCCCAATAGTTACCTGTGGGTACAAACCAACGGTTCCCGGTAGTCGCGCCCACTTTCGGGTCAGCTAGAGGACTAACTAATTCACGTAACCAATTTCCATGAACAATAGTATCACCATCAACTAAAGCGATCGCCTGATAGGAATCATCCAACTCGGAAACAGCTTGCAACAGGGAACTGCATTTGAGACTACAGTTATGTCGTATAGTCCGGAGAGGGCTGAGTTGGACGTTGCTGGCTCCTTGTTCGTTAATAGTGTCACTGACAATTTGCCAAGCCGGATCTTCCTGACTATCAACAATCAGCTTTAAATCGTACTCTGGATAATTCTGATTTAACAGCGCCTTTACACAGTTAGGTAAATACGGATCGGCTCCGCGTAGGCAAAGAATCACAGCCGTTTTAGGTAACTGCTCATCAGCTAATAAATTTTGTTGACGCGATTGTAGGTAGAACAGAAAGACCAGCGCTAAACACATTTGAATAGCCAGCCAACTCAGCAGAGACTGATTAATGAATATCGTCAACTCTTGCATATGTATTCTTTGGCAAATTTTGCCTTGTGTAATAACGAGTCGCGATCAAAGATGAGGAGGAGGCAAGCTACGGTGTACACACAAGTCTTAGCGCAGCGTATCTATTCTGAGTCTCATAGCAGTCCCCTAAAGAAGACTCAATGAAAAACTGAGTTTAGTCCACTTCAGTGGACTTTAGCTATTAGCCCGGAACTTAAGTTCCGGGCGGGGCGGCATAAGAGTGTATGTGTTACACCGTAGGTCGAAGGGGGGAAGAACTCCCACACTCCTTATTCCCCGCTTTTATTAATCAAGGGAGTATTTCATCAAAATGTTGGTGGTGGTATTTTGCATCAGCATAAAACTGGCATCATAAAAGCTTGGTGTACCAGTTGCGATGGAAACAGTGGGATTTCTCGATATACCAAAACCTTCTTTGGGTATACCTAAAAAGTTTGTATTAAGTTTGCGATCGCCATTTTGATCATCTACTACCACAACTGCATAATTTCCCAGCTTCAAGCCATAAAAATTATAAGTTAAACTACTGCCTACAGGCTTCACACAAGCGCTTTCTACTACTTCCTCCGTATTCATAGGAAACCCCTTCGGACTGGAGTAAATTCCCATGCAAATCTCCCCATTTTGGTTGCTTATTCCCTCAACTACAACTGTCAGTGTTGCAGTCTGCTCGGCACTCACTGTTCTCACAGAGCTAATACTCAATAAAGCAGCTATCAGTACCCGGCTGAAAAAATTATATTTCAACATGATTTGGTTTCTTCCACAAGTGAATTTACTTTGAAATAATCTATCACAGCAACTCCTTTTGTAAAGGAATAATTTGCCGTTGTTGCTTACTTGGATGCTGCCAAACCTGCCAGATAATTTGAGCAGCTTTGAGTAAATCTTTAAGCAACAAATATTCTCTACCGTGCAACTGCTGATAAATACTGAGATGGCAACGTATGCGCTGATAAAAGCTGAGTTTAAACAGCCATACAGAAAGCATATATTCCCAAACTATTCTCCAATGTGGAAATAATAGCTTGCCTTTTTTAGCTGAGTCAAACCAAACTGTATAGGCATAGAAATCAGGTAAAATGCTAGAACTAAATTGAGATTGATTGTTCGCCAACAAATGATAATTGGGGAAAAACATACTCAAAGATTGTTGGGAATGGCTTCTAGCAAAGAACAGGTATTCAGGAATTTCATAAAATTGACCCAGCAAACCAATTCTTAACAATAGAATTCCATCCGCAGTACCATAACCACCCATGAGTGGTATTTTTCTGAGCGTGCTGGCACGAATTACTCCGTAAGTCTGATAGCAGAGATGCTTGGTAAGCAATTCGTGAAAACGTTTGTGGGGTTTTTCTGAATCGGTGTTGAGTTTTATTTTGTAGTTTTGCAGAAAATCACCGTTTTCATCAATGAAAGATACTTGAGAATGACACAATACCACTGAGGGGTTATTGTCAAGTACCTCAACACATTTCATCAGCATATCTGGAGCGTGTAAATCATCATGGGCTGCCCATTTAAAGTATTCGCCCACAGACAATTCAAAGACACGATTGAAATTATGTGAACAACCGAGATTACTTTGATTGCGGTAGTAACGAATCCGTTTATCTTGAGCAGCATATGCTCGACAAATTTCTTCAGTATTATCTGTAGAGGCGTTATCTGAGATGATTAACTCGAAATCTTCAAAGGTCTGAGCCAAAAGTGAATCGAGGGCTGCTTTGATAAACTTATCACCATTATATACAGGCAATCCGATGCTTACTTTCGGCAGATTGTTGCTCATATAAAACAATTCTTTGGTAAAGTCTAAAAACTATTTGACTACCTTTTAGATATCAGTTTTCTTGAGCCATTCTTGTGTGAGACGTAAACCATCTTCTAAATCAATTTTTGGTTTATAATCTAACAAATTTTGTGCCTTAGCAATAGAATAAGCATGAGGACGACTCATGAAATCTACAGACTCTGGGAGAATATCAGCTTTTTTGCGAAAAAGTTTTTGTCCTTGGGCGCGCAGCTTGAGAAATAACTTCATTTCATCTTTGGGTAAAGACATTGGTGCAGCTAAACCTTCCATTGCTGCTAAACGCAAAAAATATTCTTTCCAGGAGGTTTCTTGTCCGTCAGTGATGTTAAATACTTCGCCGTAGGTTTCTTTTTGAATTGCTAGAAAAACAGCATCAATCAAGTTATCTACATATAGATGATTCATGACTCCTTGACCATCATTTGCATAAGCAAATAATTTTTGCCGCATCATCGAAATTGGTCGGACAACCCAAGAAGTACTTCCTGGCCCGTAAACATCTCCAGCCCGAATAACAATTACACCAAAATCTGGGGGAGAATTTAAGGGTAAAAGTGCAGTTTCGGCTTCTATTTTTGTCTGACAGTAAGAATTATTCTCACCGGAGAGAGTCCCAGTTTCTGTAATGCCATCTGCATAATTAAAGCCGTAGACCATCACACTAGAAAGATGGACAAAAGTTTTGACACCAGCATTTTTAGCAGCTTTGGCTATATTAACTGTGCCGTCAACATTTACCGCGCGAAATTCTTTAATTGCGCCAGCTTCTTGAGCCATTTGAGCCGTATGTAAAACAATATCTACACCCTGACAAGCTTTTTGAGCAATACTAGCATCGGTAATGCTACCCACAATTATTTCAATTCCCAAATTTTGGGCTGTTTTATTCACATCGGCAGAACTTTGTAGTCCCCGAACTTTCATTCCCTGCGCTATTGCTAATTCGGCTGCACGCAAACCGACAAATTCATCAGTACCAGTAATCAAGAGAGTTTTGCTTTGGAGGTTCATGGTGGTATAATTGATGGGTGAATTAAGTGGAATAAAAAGTATTAGCTGGTAATGCTTTTATTAAAAGCAATTTTGTTAACTAACACTAAGTTTTGAAGAATGTTATCCTTGGTACTACAGGCTTTTAAATCCATAGCCTATGGAAAAGCCCAAGGTGAACTAGCATATTCTTCAAGAAAAGGGTTTCTTCTCTCAGATAAGCGGATTTTCATGGATGATTGGTATAACTAGAAAATATCAGCCGGGTCTGCCGAACGAAGTTTATTGATAGCAAGTGAGCCGGAAGTTATACACATTAAAACTGCTGAGACTAAAACAATGATTGCATTATTAGTAGTCATCATGATTGGTAATTTCGTCACGTCCATAGCAAAGCTATATAAGCCGATGGAAACGATAAACCCAGGTATGTAACCTAACAAAGCCAGAATTAATGCTTGTTGAAAAATTACATTTAGTAGATATCCGTTGGCATATCCAATAGCTTTTAAAGTTGCATAGGCAATCAATTGATTAGCAATGTTGCTGTAAAGGATTTGATAGACAATGACGACACCAACTACAGAAGCCATAGTCAGCATCAGGTTGAGTATAAACCCGATGGGTGTTCTCACAGACCAATATTCTTTCTCGAAATCAATAAAGCCTTGACGACTAAAAATTTGGATATCATTCGGTAAATTTGCTTTTAATTGTTGTAAAACTGTATCTGGATTTACACCAGCGTTCAGGGTGATGACACCAATATCTATCATGTCTGCTGGACGAGTATTAGGATTTATCCTGAGAAAAGTTGAATCACTGACAATTAAATTACCATCTACACCAAAGGAAGGGCCTAAGCTGAATAATCCTCCCACTCTAACTCTGTAACCAATGGGAGCATCAAAGGGAAATATTTCAATTGTCTGCTCAGTATTTCCTGCATCAAAGTTGGTGGCGATAGGGCCAAACTCTGGGCGCGATATTCTATCAAAAAGAACAATATCAGGAATTTTGAGTCTGTCTAAGTTTTCAGAAACTTCGGGTATATTAAATACAGATTTTCCGGGGTCAAAGCCAATCACATATATGGAATATTTCTCTCCAGTCGCCGGATTTTTTAATTTGGCAAATTGCAAATATATGGGGCTAACTGACTCTACACCATCAAAACCCAAGGTTTGGAATAAACGACTCCGGGAAAAGCTTTGAGTTGCGGTCAAAGATTTATATTGCGAACTAACTAAAAATAAATCGCCTCGGAGATTTTGATGCAGTGCGGTAGCACTAGAGTAAAGCGCATCTTGAAAGCCGAGTTGGATGAAGGTCAGCAGCACAATAAAAGCAATTCCAGCTACAGCCACTACAAACCTAACTTTTTCTTGGGCTAGCTGTAGCCATGCTAAAGGAATTTTAAACTTCATGGTTTAATACCATTGGGGATTTTATTTTGTGGAGACGCGATTTATCGCGTCTTATATGAGGAACGTTCGCGTAGCGTGCGCGAAGCGCATACCGCAAAGTACGCAAAGTACGCAAAGGAAGAAGGGAAGAAAGAAAGAAGGAAGGAAGGAAAGATGTTTGGCGCAACTATGGCTACGCTAGGCAAGTTATTACAAAAAAACGGTAATTACAGTTGAATGGCAACATCTACTTGTAAGTTTGTTAAACGCGCTACCCGTTGACTATCTGCGGGGTTATCGATGCTAATTTTTACTTCAACTATTCTGCGGTCTGTATCTGCTGCGGGATTAAGACTGAAGATGCTTTGTCTGTCAACTTGCCAACCAATTTCGCTGACGGTTCCCTGGATTGTACCAGGAAAGGCATTACTATTAATGGTAGCTTTTTGACCTAAATTCACTTTTTGAATATCAGTTTGATAAACTTCTGCGACTACATACATTTGAGATATTTTACCTATCTCGGCAAATCCATTGTTGCTAATTACTTCTCCTGTTTTGGCGTGAAGTTTTAAAATTTGGCCATTTATGGGAGATTTAAGGTAAGTTAATTCTTGGTCTGCTTGGGCTTGTTTGATGGCAGTTACAGCACTATTAACTTCAGTTTGTGCCAATTCCACATCAACAGTACGGACTTCGCTAATACTGTTAAGTCTGGCTTTACCTTCTTTGAGTTGGTCTTGAAGTGTGTTTTGAGTGCGGTTGAGGCTGGCTTTGGCTTCTGTGAGTTGCTGTTGTGCAGTCTTGAGTTGCAAAGCTTTACTATCTGCTACGGAGGCGGAAACAGCACCATCTTTGTATAACTGCTGATATCTATTGTTTTCGCTGGTGGCGTTATCTACTTCCGCCTGGATACGATTGATTGTCGCTTGTTGAGCTGCAACGTCTCCTTTTAATTGTGACTCTAAACGAGCGATCGCGGCCTTTTGAGCAGTAATATCTCCGGGTTTAGCTCCAGACTGGACTTGTGCTAGTCTAGCTTTAGCAACTGCGTGTTGATCTAAAGCCTGTTGCAGGGCGGCTGTAGAGCGAGCATAATTTTCTAAATGTGCTAGTACTTGTCCAGCTTTAACTTCTTCTCCTTCCCTAACCAAGGTTTTTTCTACCCGCACACCATTGACTGAATTGGGTGCAGATAGTCTAGTAACTTCACCCTCTGGTTGCAAACGTCCCAAAGCTGTCACAGCAATTCTACCAGGGGTAGCGGTAGGGGTAGCAGTAGGGGTCGCGGTAGCCTGGGGCGAATTCTTTGAGGGAATTGGAACTTGAGAACTAAATCGATTTTGTGAAAAGCTGTAAACAGCTCCTAAGCCAGTCGCTAAAGTGATAGAAGCTGCCAGAATTATCCGCCACCTACCGAGAGGTTTTGTGAGTAACTGGCTTTCTTTGTTTGCTGCCATATTTTTATTCCAATTGTGCTATACCAGGGAACAGCCTCAATGGCTATATCATTTGATTCCAATAGACTTATCTGCAAATTAACCAAGAGAAGTTTTTCTCTCTGGTTTTACCTTCACTAAATCGAGAGGTCTAATTAGTTCTATATAAATTGTTGTACGCCTGTACAGCTGCCTTGAATGACTAGATTAACAGCGAACTTAGTGGTGGTGTCACTTCCAATCTTTCTTAGTTTTATCCTAATTTGATACCGAAACAAGTAACGTAAAATACAATATTGCTAGGATGAAAAGCTAAATTTTAAAATGGTCGAAGCGCTGGGAAAAATAGCTGGGAAAACTTGGTTTAGCTCCTGTTTAAGTATTGCAAATATTGCTGATCTTGTCAATCGGGTATTGCTTGGTGTAAATATGAATTTACCGGGCTACGCCCCTTTCTTCTTCTCCCCTCCCTGCCCCCCTGCCTCATTAACTCGCCATTGAGTATACTGATGCAATATATTGAGATAGACCTTTGACTGACTGCACTCAAGTTTAGTAATTATGCCTATAGTGTCCATAGATCAAATTCGCATTGGTCTTAATCGCCGTCCGGTTAAGGGCGAAAAGGTTCAGGAGTTGAAGGAGTCGATTCAGGCTAATGGTTTGTTAAACCCGATTACGGTGGATCAAAAGCTGAATTTGATTGCTGGGCTGCATCGTCTGACGGCTTGCAAACTTTTGGGGCTAGAGGCTGTTGAGTGTCATATTGTTAATTATGAAAATTCTGATCAATCCCGGTTGGCGGAAATTGACGAAAATTTGATTCGCAATGAGTTAGAACCACTGGAACGTTCGGAATTGTGGTTTGAACGCGACCAGATTTTAGGGCGGATGGGTTTAAGGGCAAAGGTTGGCGATAATCAATATACAGCCAAAGGTGGTGCAACGGTTTCACCACCTTTAAAACGGACTGTGGAGTTAGCCAGAGAAGTTGGCTACTCTGAACGCACCTTTCAGCACGGTAAGCAAATTGCTAAAAGTATTCACTCGGAGGTGAAACAGTTAATTAAGGGTTCGCCTATTGCTGATAGTCCGACTGCTTTACTCAAGGTGGCTAGGGCTGGGAGTAAGGAACGTATTTTGGCGGAAGAGTCTCAAAAGGCTTGGGAGTTAGCCCAGACCAGGGGAGATGCAGCAGAATCGGCAAAGCAAGCGCAATTGATGCTGGAAGCTAGGGCGAAGCAAAAAGATTTACAGATTTTGGCGTACAAAAGTGCTATGGCGCAACGAGAAGCGAAGTTAGCACTGAAAAAAGGTCAACGTCAGCCAGAACCTGCGATCGCTAGTCATGAACCTAGTGTTAAAGTTGGTGAAGAATGGATGCTGGGACGGCATTTAGTGTATTGTGATCGTACTGCTAATTCAGAATTTAGAAACCTGTTACCATCAAATGCAGCTTTAGCGATCGCTACCCTGTCTCAGACTTGGGAGCATAATTACTTGGTAGATGAGGCGCGGGTGGTGGCGGTGCTGCGTTCTGAGGGTCATATTTATAATTTCTATCGCCATAACCAAATGCCCTTTCAATATGAATTAGTTCTAGGTAATCTTTATGTGGGCATTTTTTCTCACCAATCAATACTTCAGCCACAGACACCAATTAATATTGATGGGGTGGAAGGTATTGTCAACTACTTAATTAATTTGTATACCAATCAGAATAATTTTGTAATTGCGCCATTTATGGGAAACGGCGAAATTCTGATTGCTTGTGAAAGAATGGGGCGGATTTGTTTTGTGGGCGACGAAAACCCTCAATTGGTGAATCGGGGTATCATGCGATGGCAGAAATGGACTGGTAAACTACCGCAGAAAATGGGTTTGGTGTCTTAGGATTTATGTCCGCCACGCCAGCTATCAGATTTTTTACCACAGACCCCCACTTTTAAAACATTCTCTTAACTCTCCCTTGCTCCCTGCTCCCTGCACCCCTGCCTCTTCTGGTCAATCCAAAATCCAAAATCCAAAATCTAAAATTGTTTGACTCACAAAGTTATTTCTAAATCTGTAACTGCTTTGTCAGATATAACTAGATGATGTCAAAGTTTAGGCGATTCATCACAAATGAGTTTTGTTTATTATGCACTATCTTCTAAATTAACGTTTGCTTTATAAATTACTATTGCTTTGTATAGGTACTTTTATCTTTAAACATGATCGAATTTTTGGCTTTAATTATGATGTTCTGCTGAAAAACAAATCTAGCTAATTTTGTATTTTATTTATGTATTGATTAAATATTAGCTGGGTGAAGAAAATATGCGTACTGAGATAAAAAATCAGGCTAGCCAAGCAATTGAACTAAATCAGCAGGATGAGAATTCAGTTTTTAATTATACTTGAGCATCGGGCATTTTTCAACATTGCTACCAGCAAGAATCTAGCTTGATTATAAAATTACCTTAAACAAATGATTTAGTTTCTGTGAATCATGCTATTGTTTTTATTAATTCAAACGTTTCAAAACGGCAAGGAAAATTAGTTATTTTGTTGAAATTTAAAAAAACAAAACTAAACCTAACCGTATTGGCATCACCCTATAAGTGTGTGAGTATTTATTCAGAAAAGTGCATGAATTCAGAATTTAGGGGAATGTTTGTTCTGTAACGAAGTTGTCAACTTTTCTGGGTCAAATTGCTTAAAATAAATTATCCTGGACGCTGAAACTGGCTATGGCATTTATCAAGATACAGAACGTTGTCATTAACACCAGCTACGTTGCTGCGGTTAGGCTAGATACTCAAACTAGTTTGGGAGAAAAAAGCGTTTCTGTCCTAGTAGCTACTCCTCAGTTTCCCTTAATCCAGTGGGATACAATCGCTCAAAATCTCTACCATTACGAATGGATGGAATTCACTGGTCAAGCTGCTAACGTACTCCAAGACTATTTTTCTAGCTTCAACAACGTTATTGACCTATTGCCTCAATATCAAGAATCGAGTGTTGTATAACATTATTTCACGAATACTGTACTCCGAAATTGCCTGAAAATGCTCAAATCATCCATTTCTTAAGGCGGAAAGGCAGTATATATTGTGTGGTATTGGTTTAGAAACAAGCAGTTAACTGTTTGTGAGAAGAAATAGCTCATTTTCAGTGGAAAACAAAAATTACTGTAGCTATGGATGACTATGGCTATCGCTACGCCAGCTATCACAATCCACAGAACTTAAGAACAGTATATGCCCTATGTCTGCTTATTCAATTGATACGGCTTTGGCAGAGTTAGAGAGCCTTATCAAAAGTGTGGAAAATACTTTGATTAGGTCAATAGAGGACAAAAAATTGCACAAGGAAACACCGATGTCAGTTAACAAAATTAATAGAAAATTAGAACAAAATCCTATAGCTATCGTAGGGATGGCTTCTCTATTACCGCAAGCGAGAAATTTACGGGAATACTGGCAAAATATCGTTAACAAAATTGATTGTATTACTGATGTTCCAGCGACACATTGGAGCGTCGAAGATTATTACGACCCCAACCCCAGAACCTCAGAAGATAAAACCTACTGTAAAAGAGGCGGGTTTATTCCAGAGATTGATTTTAACCCAATGGAGTTTGGGATTCCTCCCAGCATCTTGGAAGTTACAGATATTTCCCAGCTATTAAGTTTGGTGATTGCTAAAGAAGCAATGGAAGATGCTGGTTATGGTGACTCCCGTGAATTTAGCCGCGAAAAGATTGGGGTAATTTTAGGTGTGGCCATGGCCAAGCAATTGGGAATGCCACTTTCGGCTCGGTTAGAGTATCCTGTTTGGGAAAAGGCGCTGAAAAGCAGTGGTATTTCTGATGAAGATACCCAAAAAATTATTGAGAAAATTAAAAGCGCCTATATCAAATGGGATGAAAATGCTTTCCCTGGAATGTTGGCGAATGTGGTCGCGGGAAGAATTGCCAACCGCTTGAATTTTGGCGGCACAAATTGTGTCGTGGATGCGGCTTGTGCTAGTTCCTTTGGCGCTTTGAAAATGGCTATCAGCGAACTGGTGGAACATCGGGCTGATATGATGCTGACCGGTGGGGTTGATACCGACAACACCATCATGGCTTATATCTCCTTCAGCAAAACCCCCGCCGTTTCTCCCAGTGAAAACGCCAAACCCTTCGATGCTAAATCTGATGGGATGTTGCTGGGTGAAGGTGTTTGTATGTATGTCCTCAAACGCTTGGAAGATGCGGAACGGGACAATGATAAAGTTTATGCGGTGATTAAAGGTATTGGCACTTCTAGCGATGGTCGCTACAAGAGTATTTATGCTCCCCGCAAGGAAGGCCAAGTCAAAGCTTTGGAACGTGCTTATGATGATGCTGGCTTTTCTCCCGCGACTGTGGGGTTAATGGAAGCCCACGGGACTGGGACAATGGCTGGTGACCCCATTGAATTTGGTTCTTTAAAAGACTTCTTTAGCAAACATGATTCCCAAAGACAGCATATCGCTTTGGGTAGTGTAAAGTCTCAAATTGGACATACCAAAGCGGCGGCTGGGGCTGCAAGTTTGATTAAAACAGCTTTGGCTTTGCATCACAAAGTTTTACCCGCAACCATCAATATTACTGAACCAAATCCTAAACTGGATATCAAAAATTCATCATTTTATTTGAATACCCAAACCAGACCTTGGATTCGGGCGGAAGGTGAAGCACCAAGACGGGCTGGGGTGAGTTCTTTCGGTTTTGGTGGGACTAATTATCACGTTGTTTTGGAAGAATACCAAACTGAAGAAAATCTTCCCTACCGTTTACACAGTACCGCTCGTGAGGTGTTACTATTTGCGAATCATCCGGCTCAATTATTGAGTAAATGCGAAGAAACTCTCAATCAGTTGCAGTCGGCTGATGGTGATAGACATTTTGCCGCATTAATTCAAGAATGCCAATCTGTGGAGATTCCCCAGGTTGCAGCTAGGGTGGGATTTGTGGCTGAGAATCTGCAAGAAGCCTGTAAGTTGATGCAAGTGAGTATCGACTGGCTGAAAAACAAACCTGAAGCAGCATCTTGGGAACATCCTCAAGGTATTTATTACCGTTCCTCTGGGATGGAGTTGGGCGGAAAGGTTGTTTCTCTATTCTCTGGTCAAGGTTCGCAATATCTGGAAATGGGTCGGGAATTGGTGATGAACTTCCCTTCTATGCGCCGTTTACATGGTTGTATGGATAGTTTGTTACTTAAAGATAATTTGCAACCAGTTTCAGAAATTGTCTTTCCCCATCCGGTGTTTAGTGAGGCAGAAAAAAATGCCCAAATTGCTGCACTACAACGTACCGAATACGCTCAACCTGCTATTGGGATATTTAGCGCTGGTTTGTATTCGATATTGCAACAAGCTGGATTTAAATCTGATTTTGTGGCGGGACACAGCTTTGGGGAACTGACAGCTTTATGGGCTGCGGGGGTTTTGAGTGAACAGGATTACTTGTTCCTGGTGAAGTCTAGAGGTCAAGCTATGGCTGCACCAGAAGACCCAGACCATGATGCTGGAAGTATGTTGGCGGTGAAAGAAGAAATCAATAAGGTTGCAGTGGTGCTGCGGAATTATCCCCAGGTGACTATTGCTAACTTTAATTCTCCCACACAAATTGTCTTGGCTGGACCGACGGCAGAAATCGCTAAGGTGAGACAAGCTTTACATGACCAAGGTTGTACAGCGGTGGTGTTACCTGTGTCTGCTGCTTTCCACACACCGCTAATTGCTTTTGCTCAAAAATCCTTTGCGATCGCCACTAAATCTGTTAAATTCAATCAGCCTCAAATTCCTGTCTTCACCAACGTTACAGGTAAAGCCTACCCCCAAGAATCCCTAGCGATTCAGAAAATTCTGGAAACTCACCTTTCTACTTCGGTGATGTTTAAACAGGAAATCGAAAATATCTATGCTGCTGGTGGTTATTGCTTTGTAGAGTTTGGCCCCCGACGGATTTTAACCAACTTAGTTAAAGATATTTTAGGCGATCGCCCGCATCTTACCATCTCATTGAACCCCAGCACTCAAAAGAACAGCGATCGCTCTCTGAGAGAAGCGGCTGTACAGTTACGTGTAGTGGGCTTATCTTTGAAAAACCTCGATCCTTACCAAGTTGAACCTGCACTACCTCCAGTTGCGAAGAAGAAAGCGTTAAATGTGCGTCTAAACGGCATTAACTATGTCTCCGAAAAAACTAAAAACGCCTTTCCTGAAGCTTTGCGTAACGGACATCAAGTCAGTTTACCCGTAACTTCTGCACCTGAATTTTCCCAAGTTGTAGCGACCACTCCACCAGTGAAAGAAAATACCACCAATGGACGTGTTGCCCATCCTACAGATAGTCTGCCCGAATTTTCACATAACTCTACTAATTCTGCACCCCAGCCTGAAATGAATCCTGTGACCCTTCCTAGTGCAATAGCCCAGGAGACAAAGATGCAACCAACACCAGAAAAACCTGTAAATTACCAACGGGCGTTAGAAAGTTTAGAATATCTGCTGACACAGTTCCAGCAAAATCAAACTGAAAATCTGCAAGTCCACGGGACTTATCTGCAACATCAGATGGAATACACCAAAGCGTTTTTCCAATTGATGCAGCAACAAAACGCTGTATTTGCTAACAGCAAATCTAATGATGAAGCAGCACAACTTCAGCTAGTTGTCAAGGAAAGTGTAGAACGGGGGATGATGCAGTTTCACAGCCAACAAGGTGAAACCTTACGCATCCATGAGCAATATCTTGTAGAACAGTTAGAATACGCCAAGAAGTTTTTCCAACTCATCCAACAAGAATATTCTCAAATCATCTCCACTCAGGTGACCACTCAGCCCACAGATACAGTTGTTAGCAAAACAGCACCTGAACCTGTAGTTGAAACAGTACCTGAACCTGTAGCGGTAACCCCAGCACCAGCGCCTGTAGTTGAAACAGCACCTGAACCTGTAGCGGTAACACCAGCACCAGCGCCTGTAGTTGAAACAGCACCTGAACCTGTAGTGGTGACACCAGCACCAGCGCCTGTATCTGCTTCTAATATTGACTTAGCCGAATTGGGTAACAACTTGTTAGCCATCACCAGCGATAAAACTGGCTACCCAGTAGAGATGCTGGAAGTGGATATGGACATGGAGGCTGACTTAGGAATTGACTCCATCAAACGAGTTGAAATCTTAGGCGCGTTACAGGATATGTACCCTGACCTACCCAAGCCAAATTTAGAAGAATTATCAGAAAAACGCACCATTGGTGAAGTTGTAGAATATCTGCAATCCCAAGTCTCTGGAAGTGCTGCTATGACTACTCCAGAAGTCGTGCTAGAATCGACCCAATCCCCCTTGTCCCTTATCCCCATAAAGGACAACGAAATCCCCAGTCCCGTAGAGACGACCAGCCCGGTTGTCTCTACCCCTATCCCCACAGAACTAGAACCAGAAGTAGAAATAGCAGCTAGCGATGATTATGCAGACTTGGGTGAAACCTTGTTAAGCATCACCAGTGATAAGACTGGCTATCCAGTCGAGATGCTAGAGATGGATATGGATATGGAGGCTGACTTAGGAATTGACTCCATTAAACGGGTAGAAATATTGGGAGCGATGCAAGATAAGTACCCCAACTTACCCCAACCGAATATAGAAGAACTGGGAGACCTCCGCACCATCGGTCAAATAGTTGAATATCTCCAGACACTGGCTGGAGGTGAAAAAAAAAAGCCTCAGCAGGAGTTTAGTTACCAGCCAGTCCAGGTAATTGACGGTGTGACACGGCGACCAGCTAAACTGCAATTTCTCCCACCACCGGATAGTTTAGACTTTGCTTTACCAGAGGGACACGTGAGTGTAATTACTGACGATGGTTCCCTCACCACTTCACAATTAGCTCAAACTTTAACCGACCGCGGTGGGAAAGTGGTAGTTTTAAGTTTCCCTCCAGCAATCGTTCCCCAACAATCGCCCTTACCCACCGGAGTGAATCGCGTAGTCCTCGCAGATATGACCGAAGAATTGCTTCAACATAAATTATCTGCGATCGCGACTCACTTTGGTACAATTGGCGCTTTCATTCATATTCATCCAGTATTTCAAGAAAATCAGACACCTGCTTACTTAGAACAAGAAAAAGCGATTGTCAAACACGTCTTCTTCATGGCGAAACATCTCAAGCAAACGCTCAATGAAGTAGCGGGTTATGAACGCAGTTGTTTCTTAACAGTCAACCGTTTAGATGGTGCATTTGGGTTAGAACATAACGTTCACCCTGAGCGAAGCCGAAGGGTCAACTTCGGAGTCATTGGTGCAGGATTATTTGGATTAACCAAATCTCTGAAGTGGGAATGGCCAAAAGTCTTTACTCGCGCCATTGACTTAAGTCCAGCTATAAATCCTCACCAATCAGCAGAATATATTATCGCTGAAATGCACGACCCCAATCTTTATATCAGTGAAGTTGCTTACGGTTCACAAGGACGTGTAACCTTAGTTGCTTCAGTCGAGAAGTAAGAGGATGAGGGAGGTATAACTATATCTCCCTCTGCGTTGAAAGATGTTTTTTGTTGGGCTACGCCCCGCTACGCTAACACGCAAAGGCGCAAAGACGCAAAGTTTAAGAGCGAAAAATATTTTACAGTTACACCGAAAAATCTCTTTCTTGGCGTTCTTGGCGACTTGGCGGTTCGTTCCTCTTTAATCATAAAATAATATGACTACACAGACACAAGTTCGTCCCTCATCAGTTTTTGTTGTAAGTGGTGGTGCAAAAGGGATTACAGCCCAATGTGCAATTAAAATGGCGCAGCACCAGCCTTGTAAATTTATTCTCCTTGGTCGTTCCGAGCTTTTAGAAATTGAACCAGCATTTGCTCAAGATTGTATCGAAGAACCCGCCTTAAAAAAACGCATCATGGAGAATCTTCTATCTCAAGGAGAAAAACCAACTCCTATGAGTGTACTGAAGATATATAACAAAATCGTTTCCAGTCGCGAAATCAAGAAAACCTTAGCAAGCATCCAAGAAACAGGCGCTCAAGCAGAATATATTAGTGTAGATGTCACCAATGTTGCAGATTTACAGCAAAAATTAGCGGCTGTAGGTGCAATCACTGGGATTATTCACGGTGCGGGAAATTTAGCTGATAAGCTGATTGAAAAGAAAACAGACCAGGATTTTGAGAAGGTTTACACTGCTAAAGTGCAGGGATTAGAAAATCTCCTGACTTGCGTGAACCTTGAGCAACTCCAGCATTTAGTATTGTTCTCCTCCGTAACTGGATTTTACGGCAATCTTGGACAATCTGATTATGCGATCGCTAACGAAATTCTCAACAAATCAGCCCATTTAATCAAGCAAAATCATCCTCAGTGTCACGTCGTAGCCATTAACTGGGGTGCTTGGGACAGTGGTATGGTTTCCCCAGAACTGAAAAAAGCCCTTGCAGAAAGGGGATTTGATATTATTCCTGTGGATGCGGGTACACAAATGCTCGTCAACGAACTGCACCCAGCCCATAATGATACTGCACAAGTTGTTATTGGTAGTCCACTTCTTCCTCCAGCTATAGAGTTAGATTCCCAACTGCGGACTCATCGCATCCGTCGCCAGATGAAACTGGAAGCCAATCCCTTTTTATATGACCATGCAATAGCTGGTTCTCCAGTCTTACCCGCGACCTGTGCAATGACATGGATAATTAATTGCTGTGAGGAAATGTATCCCGGTTATCGATTATTCAATTACACAGATTTCAAAGTTTTGAAGGGAATTACCTTCAACCATAACTTAGCCAAAGAACACATTTTAGACATAGAAGAAGTTGAGAAAATCAACGCCGAAAAAATTGTAGTTAAAGCTAAAATCTGGAGTAAAAATGCTGCGGGGAAAACCCATTATCACTTTAGCGCCCAACTCAACCTGCATAGAATAATTCCCCAGGCTCCTATTTATGAAGCCATCAATTTGAATCCAGATAACGTCATTACCACCACAGGGAAAGACTTCTATCAAAATGGTGGAGCTACCTTATTTCATGGCCCTTCATTTCAAGAAGTCCAAAGAGTTTTAAATATTACGCCTGCAAAAATCACCACAGAATGTTTGTGGACAGAACTCAGCCCTCAGAAACAAGGACAATTCCCCGTGAGATGGGTGAATCCTTATACAACAGACCTGAGTATGCACGCCTTATGGATTTGGACACAGCACTTTTATCAAGAAGGTTGCTTACCCGGAAAAGTGGAGAAATTTGAACAATTTGCCCCTACTCCACATAACGAACCATTTTACGTTTCTTGTGAAATAAAAGCCAAGACTGGCAGTAGTGCGATCGCAGATTTTATCATACACGATAATCAGGGAAAAATATACTCTCAAATGCTAGGCGCTCATGCCATTATTTGGTCAATGAAACAACTCAGAAGTTAATTATTTGGCTTTGATTATCACGCAGAGACGCAGAGGCGCGGAGAAATTCAGAAGTAGAAAAAAAATCCTCATACCATATATTTGTGAGACTGCACAAAAATTCCTTCTTTCTTCCTTCTTCCTTCTTCCTTCGTGTACTTTGCGTCCTTTGTGGTTCGTTTCCATCCAGAACAAAAAATTCTCAAATTTGGGGAACAGCGTAAATCCTGCCTTCTTTTAAATACCCCAAAACTGTCGAGGATATAACAATGGAAAAAATAGCCATCATCGGATTGTCTAGCCTATTTCCCGATGCTAAAAACCCTGACGAATTTTGGCAAAATCTTGTTTCCCAAAAAGATGCCACATCATCAGCAACCATCGCCGAAATTGGTGTAGATCCCACTATTTTTTACAACCCAGTTAAAGGCACAGCAGACAAAACCTATTCCCTCAAAGGTGGATACATTCGAGACTTTGAATTTGATGCGTCTGAATATAACCTCCCCTCAGAATTAATTGCAGGTTTAGACGACAGCTTTAAATGGTCATTGTATGCAGCCAAACAAGCCATTAAAAATAGTGGCTACTGGGGTAAGCAAAATCTTCTTGCTAAATGTGGCGTAATTTTAGGTAATCTCTCCTTCCCAACCAGACTTTCCCATCAATTATTCTCCCCTATTTATCAGCAAGCGATCGCACCTGCAATTCAAGAACTTTTGCAGCATGAAAACTTTGATTTAGCTGGTTTACCCACAACAACCAAAGCATCAGTTTACAATGCGATGATTTCCGGCTTACCAGCATCAATAGTTGCTCAAGCCCTATCCCTATCTAGAATTAATTTATGTCTAGATGCTGCTTGTTCATCTTCATTTTATGCTATTAAATTAGCCTCTCATTACTTATCATCCCATAAAGCTGACATGATGTTAGCCGGAGCCATCAGTTGTGCAGACTCCCTATTTGTGCGAATGCTCTTTTCTGGTGTCCAAGGCTTTGCAGAAGACGGTACAAGTCGCCCCCTAGATAAGACATCCAGAGGTTTGATTCCCGGTGATGGTGTAGGAATGGTAGTCCTGAAAAGATACGCCGATGCTGTCAGAGATGGAGACAATATCCTCGCCACAATTTGCGGTAACGGACTCTCCAACGATGGTAAAGGTAAGCACCTCCTCAGTCCCAATACCAAAGGACAAGTTCTGGCCTTTGAACGAGCCTATAAAGAAGCTCAAATCAGTCCCCAAAGTATCGACTATTTAGAGTGTCATGCTACCGGCACATTATTGGGAGATACCACAGAACTCAATTCCATAGCTACCTTTTTCGGACAACATCAAGCCTCACCTTTAGTCGGTTCTGCTAAAGCCAACGTCGGGCATTTATTAACTGCTGCTGGGATGGTAGGCTTGACAAAAGTAATTCTGAGTATGTCTCAGAATCTAATTCCACCCACTATAAATGTTGACGTACCCTTAGCCTCAGACAATAATGTCATTTCTAGCGATAATATTGTCAGAACAGCCACAGCTTGGCCTCAAAATAATACATCAATTAAACGAGCAGCCATCAGCGCCTTTGGTTTTGGCGGTACTAATTCCCACTTAATTATTGAACAAGGAAATACAGCCCCAGACATTAACTCAGATGCACCTGTAGAACAGGCTAAAGTCGCTATTGTCGGGATGGATGCCTTTTTCGGTGGCTGTAACGGATTAGATGCCTTTGAACGCAGTATTTACGAAGGAAAACAGCATTTTATTCCTCTACCCTCATCTAGATGGCAAGGTATAGACGAGCAAACAGACTTACTGCAAGAGTATGGTTTAGCAGATGGTAAACCACCAATAGGGGCATACATTCAAGACTTTGACATTGATACTTTAGCTTGTAAGGTTCCTCCCAACGAAGTTGAAAAACTCAATCCCCAACAACTGCTACTGTTAAAAGTTGCCAACCGTGCTGTCAAAGATGCAGGACTGAAAGAAGGTGGAAATGTCGCCGTAATTGTCGCTGCTGAAACTGAGCTTTCTGTACATCAGTTACAACAAAGATGGGATTTATCTTGGCAGGTCAAAGAGGGCTTATTAGAGGATAATATCTCTTTACCAGATGCAGAACTTTCACAGTTAGAAAATGTCGTCAAAGATAGCATTCATCATCCCGTTGAAACCAGCGAGTATGTGAGTCACATCGCCAATATTATGGCAGGTAGAATTTCCGCTTTATGGAACTTCACAGGCCCCGCTTTCACAATGACGGCTGGCGAAAACTCTGCCCTCAAAGCCTTAGAAGTCGCACAAATGCTGCTAGCATCGGGAGAAGTCGAGGCTGTAGTTTTAGGTGCTATAGATTTGGCTGGAGGTGTAGAAAATGTCTTATTACGCAGTCAATTAGCCAAAATCAATCAAGGCATCAATACCTTAAGTTTTGACGAAAACGCCGATGGTTGGATGGTCGGAGAAGGTGCTGGTGCAATTGTCCTCAAGCGTCATGATACGGCTCAACAAGAAAACCACAAAATATATGCTGTCCTGGATGCAGTCAGTTTTGCAGCAGCCGCAAATGATGCTTGTCAACAAGCTTTTGACATAGCAAAGATTCAACCTCAAGAGGTGAACTATGTAGAGGTGTTTGGGAGTGGTATTTCCCAACAAGACGAAGCCGAAGTCACTGGGTTATTACAGGCTTACCCTCAAACTGGAAATGGTCTACAATGTGCCATTGGAAGCGTCAAGGCTAATATTGGTCATACATACACAGCATCAGGAATTGCTAGTTTAATCAAAACCGCCCTCTGTCTGTATTACAGATATATTCCCGCCACTCCTAAATGGTCTGGTGCAAAGACTCCACAAAAATGGTCAGGTAGTCCCTTCTATGTCGCTACAGAGTCTAGACCTTGGTTTGTCGATAAAGGTGGTACGCGTCGTATAGCCGCCATCAATAGCATAGGTATAGACGAGACTTATGCACACGTTATCTTATCCGAAGACCCAGACCAAGAAGAGCGAGACAGTAGATATTTACAGCAAATGCCTTTTCATCTGTTCCCCGTAGCAGCTGAAAGTCAAAACAACTTACAAGAGGTTTTAAATAGTCTCGAAAAAACTATTGCAGATAGCTCTTGTTTATCAACTACAGCCAGTCAGACCTTCACCACTTTTAAAGAGCATTCTGACAGTAAATATGCTCTAACAATTACTGGACGTAACAAAAAAGAACTCCTCAAACAAATTGATGCTGCGCGTAAAGGTGTAAATACAGCCTTTGAAAAAGGTACAGACTGGCTAACACCACTAGGTAGTTACTTTACAGCTAAACCCTTGGGTAAAACCGCCAGTGTTGCGTATGTTTATCCAGCCGCAGTTAATTCCTACATCGGTATTGGTCGGACAGTTTTCCGCCTATTTCCCAAAGTGTTTGAGGACTTGAAGAGTAACAACCTCTATAACCGTGCTGCTGATGTAGAGAAATTGGTTTACCCCCGCAGCTTCCCCAAACTCGCCACTAGACAACTAGAAACCCTCGAAAAAGAACTGTTAGATGATTCCCTGGGGATGTTTGAAAGTGAAATCGCCTTCGCCAGATACATGACAGCGATTTTCCGAGACGACTTTCAAGTCAAACCAAAATGCGTCTTTGGCTATAGCTTGGGTGAAACCAGCATGATGGTAGCCCAAGGAGTTTGGAGTGATTTTGAAGGCGGAA
>REBL01000255.1 GCA_007692755.1 Nodularia sp. (in: cyanobacteria)
TTGACCAAGAGCAGCCACCAATTGACCAAGAGCAGCCACCAGTTGACTAAGAGCAGCCAATTCCTGGACAAGATTAAAGCTTTCAGAGTCGCAGGATGCATTTTTTATTTCAGTTTAACGGGACTGCGAAAGTCCCCATTCGTAAGTAAGTCGGCACAAAGGAATCTAACTATGTAACAGAATGTAAAAGCCATAGAACCCTTGCGATTGCTAGACCCTCCGGCACGCTACGCGTAAAGCCTACGGCATAGCTCTGCTTAAAGCGGAGCTTAATGCCTCCGGCACGCTGACGCGAACGCTTTAGCGATACGTTCTGCTTCGCTACACATGGCTACTAGGGGTTTGTCTGCCTTTAAGTAAATAAATCATCTCACATCTTGCACCTGTCGTTATAACCCGCCGGGGGTTCAAACCCCCGTCTGAGAGCGAAAGTCGTCTAAAGACGACTGGGGAAAGATTTCAGTGCATTCACATGGACTTTAGCTATTAGCTCTCGGAAATTGATTTTCGAGCGGGTTTTGTCGCTGATGTTAAATGGTGCAAGATATGAGTCATGAAAATTGTGCAAATTTTCTTATAAAAAAGTTTAGCCAAGCCTGTACGGTTCTACCTCATGATGAAATAGCGTGTGATTTTTCATCGTCAGGGCTGTAGCAATTTTGGATTTTAGCTCTGATGTTAAATCATTGTAATTTTACTTACAATCAAATTTAATATTTAGTTCCACCTTTGATGGAAGTTACCGTTAACAGCAGCTATTAATGTGTTGATTAAGAGCATTATGATCTGAGATTAATTTACCGATGTTTAACTTCCTCAAACCAATCAAGTAATTCTAGACCCTCATGGCGTTTCTGAAGATGCTCATCGCTCAGGTTTGATGCCGTCGGAAAGTTTGCAGCAAGCAGTAGAAGATAATAACGATGCTAGTAGTTCTCTGAGATGAAGAAGAACCTTTGTTAGCAACTGATAGCTAGAACGGTAATCAAAAATCTTCTACATAGGAAAGTGAACCAAATGAATTTATTACCTAAAAATTTGGCGAAAAATTTTATTCATCTGATAGGAATTGTGGGAGTGAGTGTCGCTATCACCATTACTGGCTATGCCCAAATTAATCAAAGAGCGATTGCACAAACCAAACCTGATATATCTATCACTTTGGGGACTAAGGAGATACAAAATAGCCTGAGTGAAATTGACAGAATATATATGCAAGAAGCGGCGCAAGCCGGAATGGCAGAAGTGGAAATGGCAAAACTGGCGCTAGAAAAGTCAGACAACGAAAACATCAAACAATATGCCCAACAAATGATTCAGGATCATACGCCTTTAAATCAAGAATTAATGCAATTAGCTCAACAAAAGGGAATGACTCTGCCAACCAATATTGGCCCCAAATATCAAGCCTTAAAAGCACAACTTTCAGAACTTTCTGGCGTAAATTTTGACCAAGCATATACAAATGAAGCTGGCGTTAACGGACACATGGAAAATTTAGTGATCCATACCCGTCAGTTACAGCTAGGTCAAGACCCAGACTTGCAAGCCTTTGCTGTCAAAAATATCCCCGTTGTAGAGGCACACTTGCAATTGGTTGACCTGCTATTAATGTCACCGCCTCAACAATAAAAATAGTTTTTTATTCAGACTATTTCTCAAACCAATGAAAAAAAATGATCTTGAATACTACGATTTAAAAGCAGATAATTGGTGGACAGAAGGTGAAGTTTTAAATTTATCTAACCATCTGAATCAATCTAGAATTAAATTTTTTTCCAGTTATATCCCCACATGGCAAGGACTTAAAGTTCTAGATATTGGTTGTGGTGGTGGATTAGCATCTGAAACTTTAGCCAGACAAGAGGCTTGTGTCTCTGGTATTGATTTATCTTTGCCATCAATTAAAGTTGCTCAAGCACATTCGAGAAAAAATAATTTAAACATTGATTATCGTTGGGGAATTGCTGAAGATTTGCCTTTTGCTGCTAATAAATTTGATGCTGTCTTGTGTTGTGATGTTTTGGAACACGTTGCAGATTGGCGGAAAGTCATTTCGGAAGCTCATAGAGTCTTAAAAACCAATGGTTTGTTTTTCTTTGACACCATTAATAGAAGTTTTAAATCCAAGTTGATCATGATCTGGCTTTTGGAGAACATTCTCAAACAAATACCACTAGGTCTTCACGACTGGAATAAGTTTATTAAACCTCAAGAGTTAACTTATACAATGGAAAATTATGGCTTAAATAATATTATGATTAAAGGGTTTGATTTGACAGGAGGCATGAATTTTCAAACATTGAAAAATATCCTGAGTAAAGGTTTAAATTATAAAAATAAATGCAGCAATTCAGAACTATTTCCCATCAAAATCAATGAAGATAGTTCAGTTTGGTATCTTGGTAAAGCTGTGAAGCTTTAAATCAGTGAACATTGGTATATAGCCTTTCCTAGTCTGCTGAGGTACGAATTTATGTGTGTTCATCTGTGTACCATGCGGTCAGCCGCTCACGCTTCTACTTACATCTTGCACCCGCCACGATAACCCGCCGGGGGTTCAAACCCCCGTCTAATAGTGAAAGTCGTCTTGAGACGACTGGGGAAAGATTTTAGTTCATTTTAATGAATTTTAGTTATGAGCGCGGAAAATGATTTGAGAGCGGATTTTGTAGCTGATTTTAAATGGTGCATGTGGTCGCATAATTCTTGCTGTATCTGATTGCAGTGTGAATCGCTATATATCGTAGGGGAATTAAACACAATTATGTCTCTTGATTGATAACTGATAACTGTTGAAAACTACATATATCTTGTTAATTGAACTCGGTAACGTTCTTTTTTAGTAACGGCAATTTCCCCTACTTCTAAACGTCCTTTGCTCCGAATAGCGATTAAGTCGCCTGATTTCACCTGAGAACTAGCTTGATTAACGTCTTTCCAATTGACGCGGACATCACCACTTTCGATGAAATTAACCATTTTGCTACGAGACATACCAAACCCGGCTGAGGCGATCGCATCTAATCGCAAAGAAGCTTCGACTGTGGTTAATTCCTTTTTCTTTGGTTCCCTAACTTTTAATTCATTGATATCAATGCGCTGAGTTTTCACCGGCACAGATCGCACCTGTTGCAGACTCATTTCTAAAAATTCTGCTAACTCTGGGGCGACAATCGCTTGCGCTCCCCGTTCTCCCAGCACAATAATGTCTCCTGTCTTTTCACGGACGATTCCTGTCCCCAGCATTGCGCCCAAAAAGTCGCGGTGAGAGGCGGTGTCAAACAGAAAATTACCAGCAAATTCTAGGGCGACGAGGGAGACTTGAGATTGATCTAGGGGCAGTTCCGAACGAGCGATCGCAATTCGTTGACGTTCGGCTTGAGGATAGCCGCCCCACACCAATAATTCCACATCTGTTAACCGACTGAATACCCTTTTAATTTCTGCTAATTCCGGCGGAGACAAAAAATCAGTCAGAACTACTTCCCAAGTCTTAATTGCTTGTTCTGCCTGATCAATTACACGAGCGACACTATCTCGATTTTCAACACCTTTTAAAAGTTCTTCTCTTGGTAACATTATCCCAATGATCAATTATTTTTAAACTTTGAATTCAAAATTACTTGTATATTCTGAATTTTGGAATTTCTATGTGTTAGTTGTATCAGCATAACCCTGGATATTTTCTGGCTCAAATTTACGTAATATCCGGGTTACTTGCCGACTAATTGCTTCAGAAACTTGAACTACAACGATATATTTACCCATATCCAAGCGATTGCGGTAGGGTAAAGCATCACCACCACCCAACACTAAGCCAACACCACCACCGACAAACACACTACCCATAGCGCCACTACCAGCGCCCAGGAGTCCCCCAACGATGTGATTACCAATTTCCCCCGCCCAAGCGAAGGTATTTAAACCTGTAGCCAGGCTGAAAGCACAACCGGCAAAAAAGCCGAATGGTACTAGCCAGTATGACATCAGCTTTGCTTGCTTTATGGCTTGTTCCTTGGGATCAACCAAACCAAACTCGTCAGCAGTTTTATAACCTCTACCCAAGATAGTACTTTTAATGCCCTCTGCTTCTAAAGCTAAGTAAGCACCTTCGGCTTGGATACGGTCTGGTAACACGGCAACAACGTAATTCATTGATTAAATAATAATTGTGTGATAAAAATTCTTAATTAACAGCCTATCAGTGCTAGAAAAATTAAACTTGCGCCTAAATTCAGAGATTCACAAATAGACAGGGTAGAAAAGACAAGGGTAACTGGTGTGATCCGGGAAATGTGGAATTGTTTTTCGCATCTCCCTATTATCCCATTTTCTGGGATCAGATATCACTTCAGCGAATCCATTGGCTCACAAAAATCCTTCACGCCTTGTTTCAGAATATATATGAGAACTGGTGTTGCCAAAATCTGAGGAAATGCCGGCATTGTTTTGAGACGTTCCATGATTGTCACCAGAGAGTTATTCAGCAAATCTTCTCGGTATTCTTGTTCACAAATGACCGCACGCCATTTTCTCGCCATAGCATCCAACCACTCTGAGTTAGTCATTCCTGGTTCTTGTCCCGCCCGAATCGCCAGACTCATGGCTGCATCTTCTAAATCTCCATCACAATCCTCAATCAAATCTAGCGCTTCCATAGCCCTAGAATCATCAGCTAATTGCGAACGAAATAGGGCAATTTCCTGTGATGTAACTGTAGTCATAGAGTTTTTACAATCCAAATATTTCAATACTCAGCTATGGTAATCCAATTTTGATGATTGATTGAGTGCATTACTTCTGGGACACTCCCTAGCGCGAAGTCAAACAATTTGGGATTTTAGATTTTAGATTGGCGTGCTTTGAGTTTCATCATAATTTCTGCGTGCATCTCACGGGTAATTGGGTAAAAATATGTGAGAAATAAACCACAAATTAAGAAAATTGTCGGTAATGGACCAACGGCGATGCGGATGGCTATTAGCGCTGATTCGGGTTGTATGGGTGTGGTTTGTCCTGGGATAGTTGCTTGGAAACCAGCCGCTTCCAAGGCATTTCCCACTAAAAATATTCCCAAAGCTAAACCTAACTTTTGCAGCAAAACCATAAAACCATAAAAAATCCCTTCTCGCCGTTGTCCGGTGCGGAATTCATCTAAGTCAATCACATCTGGAATCAGTGACCAAGGAACTAAATAAGCAGTGGACACGCCAATACCTGCCATCACAGCCATGAGATACATCAAACTGATTTGACCAGGCTGTAAAAAAAACAGTCCTCCAGCGGCGATAATCCATGAACTCATACCCAAAAAATAAACCACTTTTTTGCCGATTTTCTTGCTCAAACTACTCCAAACAAATAACATCAGCAAAGCAGTTCCTTGGACTGCAATCATCACTGTGGGGACATCTGAATCATTCAAACCCATGCAGTTGATGACAAAATAAGGAATAGTACTGGCTGTCACCTGCACTCCTAACCAAGAAAAAAGATATATACCAATCACAAATAGAAAAGGTCGATTACTAAAGACGATTTTCAGTTGTTCAAGAAAGGGTATAGATGCAGGTTGTTCGTTTTGAGTACGTTTGGCTTCAAAAGCTAAAACGCGATCGCGCACTCCGAAAATACAGACATATAAGGACAAAACGGAAATTACCGCACAAATTGCGGCTAAAACGAGATATTGTTGTTCGCGATCGCTAATGTTAGAAAAAATAATTTGCGCTAAAATCAGCGATAAAATACTGCCACTAATAGAAAAAGCGAAGCGAAAGCTATTCAGGCTAGTACGTTCGTCATAATCTTGAGTTAATTCTGGAGTCATTGCCGTATAAGGCAAACTCACAACGGTGTAAAACACCTGAGATAGTAACCCAATAGCGACATAATACCAAAACAACGGCCAAATATTACTACTCTGGTCGGCACTAAAACGCGGTACAATCCACTGCAAGAAAAAGATCATCCCAAAGGGAATTGCCCCGTAAAGCATCCAAGGCAAACGACGACCCCAGCGACGTGATTTAGTTCTATCTGACAACACGCCGATTATCGGATCGTTGATGGCATCCCAAATTTTACCAATCATTAAAACGCTTCCAGCTAACCCAGCCGGAATCCCAGCCACATTAGTAAAGAAAATTAGTAGAAAAAATATGGAAACATTGCCAGTAATAGCAGGGCCAAAATCTCCAGCGCCATAAGCTAGTTTGGTTTTCAAATCCAGTTTGGGATTTTCTGGATTCATTTGGGCAAACTCATTAACAGGATCGTTTATGCTCATACTAAAATTAAAAGTCTGTAGTTGCTTCAGTATCACCTAAAAATTACCGCATTTATGTCAGACCTTTATGTTTCTTGGTCAGATTATCACCAAAAAATTGAACAACTGACGGCTCAGATATATCAATCAGGTTGGGAGTTTAACCAGATTGTCTGTCTCGCTAGAGGAGGCCTGCGAGTGGGAGATATCATTTCTCGTATATATCAGCAGCCGTTGGCAATTTTAGCAACATCTTCTTACAGTGGATCTGGGAAGCAAGAAAGAGGCAATTTAACCTTTTCTCGCCATTTAACAATGACAACAGAAAAGTTAGGTTCGCACATACTCCTAGTTGATGACTTGGTAGACTCTGGAATCACTCTTGAGCAGACTATACCTTGGCTCCAGGAAAATAGTAAATTCCCGGTTGTAGAAATTCGCACGGCGGTAATTTGGTATAAAGCTTGTTCTACCATCAAACCTGATTATTATGTTGATTATCTACCCGATAACCCCTGGATTCATCAACCCTTTGAACACTATGAAAATATGAATCCCGCAGAACTAATAGGGAAAGTAAGTCAACCTTGTTGAAAAGTAAAAAGTGAACAATTAATACGCTGATGCATTAGAGGATTTAAACCCAGTTATGTCTCTTGACTGATAACTGATAACTGTTAAAAAGCGCCAGCAATCAAGCCAATAATCGCACCGGCGGGGACTAACTGCCATGTGGGACGCTTGAAGCGGATCAGAGCCACTAAAGCTAGAATGCTGATCATGGCTGCTAAGATGGAGCGCCCCAGGGTATCTTGGATGATAGCAGTTTGTGCTAGAGGAATTGCCGCAGCTGCGATCGCCCCCAAAACCGCAGGAGTAACGCCTTGCAAAAAGCTACGAATCCAGGGGTTTTGACGGATGCGAACTAAAAGCGGTGCAGCTCCCATAATGAAAAGGAAGGATGGGGTAAAAATGGCGATCGCCGAAATTAAAGCACCCATTGCACCAGCCACCTTATAACCGACAAAAGCCGCAGCAATCACCACAGGCCCCGGAGTAAATTCACCAATAGCAACACCGTCCAGAAATTCGCTGCGGGTTAACCAATGAAATTGATTGACTACTTCCGACTCCAGCAATGGGAGAATAACTAGCCCACCCCCGAAAATGAAACTACCGACTTTTAAGAAGAAAAATATTAACGTTAAATAATACTCTTGAATCCGTTCTAGTCCCCAAAAGCTCGACAATGCTAATGTGTCAGTAGATACAGTCGCCAAGGTTTTGGGTAGTACCTGCATCATCGGTAAGAGGGGAACTAACCAAGCGCTGGTGCGATTTGATGGTGGTCGATATAGGATTAACCCGACAATACCCGCTAAGACGAATTGTAATAGAATATTGACTTGAAATAGCAAGGTGACAAGTAGGACAGCTAGAGCAATCGCCACACCTTTAACATCAGTAATAGCTCGTTTTGCTAACTTCCAGCAAAACCCAAAGATGATCGCAATGACAACAGGTGTCACCCCTAGAAACAAATATTCAATTTGCGGTATGCCCTGAAAACGAAAATATGCCCAAGATAGAGTTAGCACAATCAAAAAAGCAGGCAAGATAAAACAAATACCTGCTACCAACGCTCCCAATTGTCCCGCCCGCACATACCCAGTATAAATTCCCATCTGCGTAGAAGCTGGCCCTGGTAACATCTCGCAAATTGCCACTCCTTCTAAAAATTGTTCTTGGGTAAACCAACCCCGCCGCACTACCGCTTCATCATTAATCATGGCAATGTGAGCTTGAGGACCACCAAAACCAATTAAGCCTAGCTTGAGAAAAAGTTGAGCAAGTTCTAGCAATCGAGCCGATAAACTAGGCATGAAATTAACCGCCGATAAACTAAATCAGTGAACAGTGAACAGTGAACAGTGAACAGTTATCACGCCGATTTAATCAGCGACTTCGACCCATTAATGCCGTTTGAATGATAATTGATAACTGATAACTGATAACTGTTAAAACAGCCATAGCCAAAGGGGTAGGGTAATCAGTAATCCCATAGAGCCAACTGCTAAAGAAGTAACAGCCAAGTCACGGTCAAGATTAAAAGTTTCGGCAATTACCAATGTGGCGAATGCTGGAGGCATTGATATTTGTAGCACAATTACTAGGGCTGGTTCACCAGTTACGCCAAAAATTGGTAGTATGCCGCCGATAGCTAAAGGAACAATTAACATTTTAATGATTAAACTGATTCCGGCTTCTGGTAGTCTGTGCCAAGAGTTAAGCTGGGAAAGTCGCATTCCAATTAATACTAAGGTTAAAACAATCACGCCCCAACCTAATTTTTCTAGGCTAGATTCCCAGATAGGGGGGAGCGTCACGCCTCGAAATAGTAAGCCAAAGCCGAAACTCCACAGAGCCGGATTAATCACAATGGATTTGGTAATTTGCCCATAATTACCGACATTACCGCCAAAATAAGATGCTAAGACTATTCCGAAGCCATAAGCACCGAATAGTGATCCCAACATATCGTAGAATAAAGCCCAGGCAAAGTATTCTTGCCCGACTAATGCTAGGGTGATGGGATAACCAAGATAACCTGTGTTACCCAGCATGGCCGCTAGAAGCAAACTACCTTGGGTTGATTTTTCGTGAATAGTTTTGGTGAAATAGGCTTGACCTTTCATGCCCCACCAAGCCAAAAATGCTCCTAGTAAAATGGCTAAATAGGCGATCGCAGGGGCAATCCAAATCTGTCCTGACAAGTCGGCTCGACGTAAAAAAGCTACTATGCTTATCGGTACTCCTACCCAAAACAACCATTCAGCCAGATGGGTAGGAACGGAGTTAGGTAGTTTGCGTCCCAGAATAAAGCCGACTAGGACTAATCCCACCAGTTTGACATATAGTTCTAGGAGGTCAGCCAAGATTGTGTCTAGGAATAGAAGATGTTTGTTTCTGTCCAGTCTACAATCTTTGAAGAATATTGCACAAAAGCAGGAGTTGATCCTTGAATAAAGCCCGGTTTTCTGGACAACCGCATCAATTATCAGGTAGCTCTCATGAAGATATTCCAGTGGCTTTACGCGATATCCCGGAAGCAGCACCTCAGCGCCCTTCGCCCACTCTCATTTTACTCATAGCAGGAGTATCCGGGTTGATACTGCTGGGTTTAATTGCTAGTTTTTGGTTCTTGGCGATCGCATCCAATAACACAGTTGACTCTCAACCTGCATCTAATGCCACAACTCCCACAAATACACAATCTAGTGATTCTGTCAACACTCAAAATAACGATGCCCTGTTGGGTCATTTAACATACCCAGAAGCGCCAGAGTCAGAACTATTAGCAATTACCGCAGATGGGCGAATTAGACTGCGAGAAGCTGCGGCCCAAAGGTATAAGGCGATGGTGCAAGCAGCGCGAAATGAAGGTGTGATTTTAGTTGCAATTTCTGGTTTTCGCTCCATAAAAGAGCAAGAACAGTTATTTTTTGGCATTGGTGCTAGACGCAATCAAACCCCAGCCGAAAGAGCTGCTGTCAGTGCGCCTCCTGGACATAGTGAACATCACACAGGCTACGCTGTGGATATCGGTGATGGCGCAGTTCCCGCCACTAATCTGCAAACTAACTTTGAAAATACGAAAGCTTTTAAGTGGTTAGAAGGAAATGCGGCTCGCTTTGGCTTTGAAATGTCCTTTGGGGAGAATAATCCTCAAGGTGTGAGTTATGAACCTTGGCACTGGCGTTTTGTTGGCGATCGCCATAGCCTAGAATTGTTCTATAAAGCTAAAAATTTAAACACCGCACAACCATAATCGAAATTCCCAGGCGATATAAATCACAAAGGTCTTTGTCTTTTGTCCCTTTGAGATTAGCGAATGTCCCTGGACTGACTAATTTAATGTTGTTTGCGTGCTTTACTGATGGCTGTTCTCTACACCCTTGTGTTGAGTTTTACCCTCTTGACATAAATCCATTTTTCTTAACTTGACACCTATGGCAAGATGCCCGCCTTTGTTAAAATATATGTGGAATGGCTTATAGCAATTCCCATTCAAGTAACTTACAAGCAGTAATAATTAAACGCAGATGGACGCAGATAAACGCAGATAATTTTGTACTTTATTAGACTAGGA
>REBL01000257.1 GCA_007692755.1 Nodularia sp. (in: cyanobacteria)
ATTTCCCCTTTTAATTGGGGAAAGACAAAGCTTTTCATCCTAAAGTGTGTTTTGAATCTAGGAAATCCAAAATTCCTTGATTTCATATCATCCCAAGCACGATCCAATGTTCTAAGAACTTGTTGTAAAACTTGAGCATTTACACTTTTTAGTTCAGGATTGTTTTTCTTAGCTTCAGTCAACCTCTTGGCTTGGATATGGTAATCCGGAAATGGTTCATCAGCTTTGATAATGTATTCGTATTCAAGAGAGCAAGCATTTACTTTACACTTCCTAGAGTTAACCCAATCCTTCCTTTCTCGTAAAGCATAATTCCATACTCTACGGCAAACATGAAGGATGTGTTCAATATCCTCAATCTGCTGTTTTGTTGGTTTGAGTTTGTATTCGTAAGTAAGTGTAAACATTCTCGACCTCCTGAATGTTTATGTATTCTACTTTTTTCTACACATACTGTCAATCTATGTAGAAGTCTCCCTGCGGTCGGTTTGATATTGGTCGCAATTCATCATCCCGTTAAGTCTGGTGACTGTAACGGGAGTCCTCTTGCTCCATTAAGATAGATTTATAAGTCGGATTATATTTGATCTCTAACTGGTGCGATCGCTCACGATATTTGCTACGGCAGCACGATAAGATTCTAAAACAATAGTTGTCAAAAAGGTTTAAATGGCAGAAACACTATTTTTTAACGCTCTGAGGGAAGCCATTGATGAAGAAATGGCGCGTGATGCGACTGTATTCGTTCTGGGTGAAGATGTAGGACATTACGGCGGTTCCTACAAAGTTACGAAGGACTTATACAAAAAGTATGGCGAACTCCGAGTTCTCGATACCCCCATTGCTGAAAACAGTTTTACTGGGATGGCTGTGGGCGCAGCTATGACTGGGTTACGTCCGATAATTGAAGGCATGAATATGGGCTTTTTGCTCTTAGCCTTTAACCAAATCTCCAACAACGCGGGAATGCTACGTTATACTTCCGGCGGTAACTTTAAAATTCCAATGGTGATTCGTGGCCCCGGCGGTGTGGGTAGACAACTAGGTGCAGAACATTCTCAACGCTTAGAAGCTTACTTTCAAGCGGTTCCTGGTTTAAAAATTGTTACCTGTTCTACACCCTACAACGCCAAAGGACTACTCAAATCGGCGATTCGTGACGATAATCCGGTGTTATTTTTTGAACACGTTCTGCTTTACAACTTAAAAGAAGATTTACCAGAAGAAGAATATTTCCTACCTTTGGATAAAGCTGAAGTTGTGCGTCGGGGTAAAGATGTCACAATTCTCACTTACTCACGGATGCGCCATCATGTATTGCAAGCCGTGAAAACTTTAGAAAAACAAGGTTTTGATCCAGAAGTTATTGATTTAATATCACTCAAGCCTTTAGATTTTGATACCATCGGGGCATCCATACGCAAAACCCATCGAGTCATTATCGTGGAAGAGTGTATGAGAACTGGGGGTATTGGTGCAGAATTAACCGCCTCTATCAATGACCGCTTGTTTGATGAATTGGATGCCCCAGTGCTGCGGCTTTCTTCCCAAGATATTCCCACACCTTACAATGGCAATTTGGAACGGTTAACAATTGTCCAACCAGAACAAATCGTGGAAGCTGTGGAAAAAATGGTGGCGATGCGAGTTTAAGAATTGCGGAGTAGCTAGGGGCGGGTTGAAGCAATGGGTATGTGGTTCATCGAAATTCTGAATAAACCCGCCTGTAGAGGAATAGGGAGTGGTAGTGGAGAAGAGAAAAGGTTGTTAAAACCGTCCGTGTAAAGAAATGTCTAACTCCCCTGCTCCCTGCTCCCTGCTCCCCTGCTTCTTCATAGCCCCATGGAATCATTCATAACTCGTTAAAAGAACGCTATTATAGCCTTTGTCAGTTGCGAGTTATGGTATGCAAAGACAGCGATCGCTATTAGCTTTAATTTTTGTGTTGCTCATCGCCGCTATTGCGGTGATAGCAACAATTCCAGTCCCCTTGGGGTTAGACTTACGGGGAGGCTCACAGTTAACCATTCAGGTGAAACCAGCACCGGGAATGAGAGATATTACTGAACGAGATTTGGCAGGCGTTCAGAAAGTTTTGGAAGGTCGAGTTAATGGTCTTGGGGTTTCTGAGCCAGTAATTCAAACTGTGGGTACAGATAAAATCCTGGTACAATTGCCAGGGGTGAATGATCCAGAGCAAGCAGAACGAGTTCTCGGTGGCACGGCACAGTTAGAATTTAGACAACAAAAGCCGGGTACAGAAACTCAACTTTTTGCTTTTCAAGCATCGCGAAACGAGCTGAGAGCTAAACAAGACGAGTTACGCAGCAGCGATGATGAAGCACTAATTATTCAAAATCAAGCAGAATTACAAGAAAATAATCAAGCGATCGCCGAATTGTTTGAAAGTACTGATCCACCACTTGATGGTAAATACCTCCAGGATGCCTACGGTGAACCCACTCAAAGCGATAATTGGAATGTGGCCATTCGCTTTGATCAAAAGGGTGGTGAATTGTTTGCCAATCTCACTAAAAACCTTGCAGGGACTGGGCGAAGTATCGGTGTTTTTCTCGACAATGAACTAATTAGCGCTCCTGTCGTGGGGATAGAATTTGCCGCCACCGGGATTACTGGGGGTGCGGCTGTGATTACAGGTAGATTTACTCCGCAAGAAGCCAATGACTTGGGTGTGCAGTTACGTGGCGGTGCATTACCCTTACCAGTGGAAATCGCTGAAAGACGGACAGTAGGCGCTTCTTTGGGTAGAGACAGTATTCAAAGCAGTATCTATGCTGCTGTCGGCGGTCTAATTTTAGTATTAATCTTTATGGTTGTGTACTATCGCCTACCAGGATTGATTGCGGATGTGTCATTAGTCATTTACTCTCTCCTGACATGGGCGAGTTTTGCCCTCTTAGGGGTTACCCTGACTTTGCCGGGAATTGCTGGTTTTATCCTCAGTATTGGCATGGCAGTTGATGCCAATGTGTTAATCTTTGAGCGGACGCGGGAAGAATTACGCGCCGGAAAATCCCTGTATCGTTCTGTGGAATCTGGTTTTTACCGAGCATTTTCGAGTATTTTAGACAGTAACGTCACTACATGGATTGCTTGTGCCGCTCTGTTTTGGTTTGGTTCTGGATTAGTCAGAGGCTTTGCCCTCACCTTAGCTTTGGGTGTAGCAGTGAGTATGTTTACAGCAATTACTTGTAGCCGGACACTGATGTTTTTAGCAGTTACCAATCCGGCTGTCAAAAATAAGCGAGAACTTTTCTGTCCGAACCTGCCAGCATTAAAAAAGGCAGAGGTAGCTAAATGAAACTAAGTCTTAACAAATCGCGATCGCTTTGGTGGGCTATTTCTAGTGCCATTATTCTCATTAGTCTGATCTCAATGGCCATTTCGTGGCAAAACCCTCAAATTGGCGCACCCCTACGCCCCGGTTTGGATTTTATCGGTGGTACGCGGTTACAGTTTGAACGTGATTGTACAGAACTAGGTAACTGCGACGAACCAATAGACATCAACGCAGTCCGGGAAGTAGCGCAAGCTCAGGGTTTAGGCGATAGCAGCATTCAAATAATTGGTGAGAATGGTATCTCAATTCGCAGTAAGGACTTAGATGTTGACCAGCGTACCAAGTTACAAACTGGGTTAACCGCAGAAATTGGCACTTTTGATCCGGAAAAAAACCAAATTGACACTGTTGGCCCTACCTTGGGAGCAGAATTATTTAGGTCTGGTATTATCGCTCTAATTGTTGCCTTTGCGGGCATTATTATCTACTTGACCTTCCGCTTCCAGTTAGACTATGCCTTATTTGCCATTGTGGCGCTGTTTCACGATATTTTGATTACTTTAGGCGTTTTTTCAATTTTCGGGCTAGTGCTAGGCACAGAAGTGGATAGTCTGTTCATTGTCGCCCTACTGACAATTATCGGTTTCTCGGTCAACGATACAGTGGTGATTTATGACCGCATTCGCGAAACTATTAAAATCAATCCTGAGCGCCCGATTGCTGACATTGTGGATGATGCAGTCAACCAAACATTAGGACGTTCCATCAACACCACATTAACAACATTGCTGACACTCACCGCCATCTTTTTGTTTGGTGGAGAAACACTGAGAAACTTTTCCCTAGCATTAATTATTGGCTTTAGTATGGGGGCTTATTCCAGTCTTTTTATCGCCAGTACTCTTTTAGCTTGGTGGCGAGAACGCACAGGAAAATCTCCGATGTTAGTCAATGCTGAGGCAATTGATACATCGGCTAGTTCCCAAGATAGTTAAAATCAGGTTAAAGAAATATCAGGCGCTGGAAAATCGTAACTTTTCATTTCCATACCCCAAGGGTTTCATTGATTCGGAATTGGTTATGGATCAATCAGAAGAACCATCAGTAAATGGCAAAAATGCCCATAGCATCGACACAAATTTTACCCAACAAGTACAAAAGCTGCATCAGCTAACTGTATACGGTAGATGGTTTTTTGTTGGCTGTTTATGGCTCACGATTGCACCATTATCCCTGTGGAATTTACGGGGAGAATTAGCTCTTTTACAACAATATTTTACCTGGGTAGCAGTAAGGTATGGACTGTTATATCATCCACTGTCTACCCTTGGTTTAGCTGTTTGTATCGGTACTACTGTTTCTACTTTAGTTTGGCAAAGCCGAAATATTCTCCTGGGATTACCGCAACGGGAACAACAACGTCTAGAAAAACAAGTTTTCAAAATCAGACAGCAAGGACAAACTCATCCTCTTTGGAAGTGGATTTGTGGTTAAATCATGACAATTAAACATAGAACTCGTTGCATATAGATATACCTATTCAACACTTTCCAGGACAATATGACCAATAGTTCCTTAATGCTACAAATCCCCTAGTGGAATCAATCCAAAATCCAAAATCCAAAATTTAAAATTGTTTGACCGAAATGTTACTGCCAAATTGGGGTGTAAACCATGAATTATCCTCAAATTCAATTTAGCGAACATCGCCAGTCTGAAATAGACCTTTACAAACTCCAAGAACTATTTAATCTTGCCGCTTTTTGGGCAAAAGGGCGTAGTATCGAGGATTTAGGCATAGCGATCGCGAATAGTGATCCCGTGATCAGCATTTGGAATGGAGAGCAACTAATTGGTTTTGCCAGAGCAACTTCTGATTGTATATATCGCGCTACGATCTGGGATGTGGTAATTCACCCAGAGTATCGTGGTACAGGTTTGGGGCGAAAGTTAGTCGAAACCGTTTTGAGTCATCCCCGCGTCATAAAAGTTGAGCGGGTATACTTGATGACTACTCACCAGCAAGAGTTTTATGAAAGAATTGGTTTCCAGTCCAATGTCAGCACGACAATGGTGCTATATAACCAATCTCAGATTGAAACCCTTCCTGTTACTGAAGTCCAACTTCAGGAATCACTGGGGGGATAGAGACTTGCAACCGAGTCAACTCCTGGGTTGTTTGCTCAGTTATTGGATATGGCACAATTTCCAGGTTTCCTCCCATCACTTCCAGTAAAGTGTGGTTCAGCAATAGATTCATTCCTGGCGAAAAAGTCGCGTCATCTTCGTCAACCGCAGAACCTTGAACTCCCGCTTTCATCAGTTCAATGGACTCACTTGCAGTTAAAGCATGGGTAGGCACATCCAACCAAATGTAAAGAGTATTATTTGTCGGTAAGAAACTACTGGAAAGACAGATACTACCGAACTGCATTTGAGCAATGGCAGTGTCTACTAAATTTACCAATATTTGGCGTAGCCATCGGTAATCTGCCAAAACATAAATTTCTGGATCGGGAAGCACAATACGCAAAGGAAAATTGCGATTTGCTGCCAGCATATAAGTTAAATTATTTACTTCCTGCAAAATTGTGGACAGGGAGAGGGGCTGAATATCTAACTTATTCGTACCGTGTTCTGTTCTGGCGATGTTCAGAATTTCATCAATAAGGTGTAGCAGTTTCAGGGCTTTGTCGTAAGCTTGAGTGACAAATTCTCGCTCTTCTGCTGGATTTTCACATAAATCTTCCAAAATTAACTGATGCAAGCCAATTAAACCACTAAGAGGCGATCGCAATTCATGGGTAGCCCGCGCCAAAAACCCCGCTTTAAACAGGCTCATTTCTTGCGCCATTTGGTACGCTAGCTGCATTTGCTTGACCTGTTGCAGAAGTTGTGCAACTTGCGGTTGCTCTTCTGATTTGACTGGAGATAAGCTAGAGGAATTGTTTAATGACCGAGTAAATAATCTCCGCACACCCAACCCCAGTATTAGTCCTACTCCTAAATATATAAAGTTGCTCCAATTCATAATTTGGCAATTATTAACTTATTAATTGACCACAATGGCGCAAGGTAAATTTACGCTTTTATTAGTGAGTTAGTTTGACTCATTAGGAAAATCTATAATAGGAAGACAATATATAACTATAGATATTTTTTGATCCGGTGAGCAATCTAAAAATTTAATTTAACTGGACCTTGGCGCAAGATTTCCCAGGTTCCATTCCATTTGCTCACAGTGGAAGGTACACCAATCCCAGAAATTGCGCCATCAAATTTTGTTGCTTCCAGAGTCAGAACTTCCGGGAACTGATCGGCAATTTCGGCTAACCTTTGTAAGGGTTGTTGCCCTGAAAAATTAGCGCTAGTGGTGGCAAGAGGGCCTGTTTGTGCCAAAATATTTTGCGCGATCGCACTCTGAGGAACTCGAATCCCAATTGTAGTAGGATCAGTGGGATTCATCTGTTTTGGGACTTTATGGCTGGCTGGTAATACCAATGTCAACGCTCCTGGCCAATGTCTATTGGCTACCTCTTGCCAAATGTTCAACTCATTTTCACTACCTTGAACATAAGGCCATAAATCCTCTGCACTAGCCCCCATCAAAATTAGAGGTTTATCTTGACTGCGCTGTTTGGTCTCAAAAATTAATGGTGCTTTTTCTGGTAAGGCTGCGAGTGCAGGGACGGTATCTGTAGGGAAACTCACTAATAAGCCAGCGCGTGCGCCGGCGATTAAATCAACTAAGGAAACTTGAGTCATTTGTAAAAGTTATTTCATAGAAGCTACCGCAAAGCGTTCAATCCCAGCCAAATCCGCGTGAATTTGAATATTACAGTAACTACCTTGATTTTGTAAAAGTGTCCGCACAGTATCCGCTTGTCCAGCCATCATTTCAATCAACCACACACCACCAGGGCGCAAATAATTAGGAGAGATTTCTATTAACTGGCGAATACAATCCAAGCCATCAATCCCACCATCTAGTGCTAAATGTGGTTCATGCTTCACTACTTCTGGTTGCAGGGTAGTCACTGTACGGCTGGGAATATAAGGGGGGTTAGATATCATACCACTGAATTGACCTTTGAGGTCTGCTAGTGGCTCCCACCAAGAACCCTGGTAAAATTTAATCTGGTGGTCAAACCCCAAATTACTAGCATTGAATTGGGCAATTTTTAAAGCTTCTAGGCTGTAATCAACGGCATGAATTGTCGCTTTTGGTAAAGCAGCTGCTAAACCCAAGGCGATCGCACCGCTACCAGTCCCTAAATCAGCCCAGTATCCTGAATTGAGGAATGGGGCTGCGCCACTATTAGTAGCAGCAGCCACAGCTAGATCAATTAAATACTCAGTTTCTGGTCTGGGAATCAACACCGCATTTGACACAGCAATTTTAAACTGTCGCCAAGGTGTAACTCCAGTAATGTACTGCACCGGCAAGCGTTCATTTAATCGCCTTTGCCACAACTGCTCTAAATCCTCTAAAGGTAACGCCATCTGAATTTCAGGTCGCTCTTTAAAAGATTCTAAACGCAGTGACAAGCGGTCTAACCCAGCTACTTCCAGAAGTAACCAATCTACCTCAGCAGATGCAATATCACAGGCGATCGCATCAGCGATCGCCTGATTACGCCATCGCCAAAGCTGTAAACCGGAAACTAACTGTAGCTGTTTTTCTACCATTGCTTAACGCTGCGGAGACCTCGCTGGTGGAGTGTTGGGTACGTTTTCTGTAGGTAAAGTCTTGATATATTCTCTAGATTCTTGGGATGGTACTAAAACCACTTGGTTTAGCCAAGCATCATCTTTATCCTGCAACGTTTTAATCACCCCGTCTATGTCTATTACCTGAATATCCGCTTGGGGAAATTCGGACTTCACTTGGGTTAACAAGCCTTGTGCATCTTGCTTACTTAAAAACAAAGGAATTAATTGTTCCTTGTCAGATGTCAGTTGAATTGGCACATAACCCTTTTCTGGTGAAAATCTGACCGCAAAAACAGGCACACTAGTAAACTGGTTTACTTGTTGACCACTTTGACGCAATAATTCCATTGCCCCTTTGATTTCCCGATCTACAGGTTTAAAGGCAAATAGAAGGCGTTCTGACTGGTTTTTAGTTTGTTGCAATTGCTCATAAATAACGCCTAGAGGCACTGCTGTTACTTGTAAGCTTTTCACCATTTGTTGCATTTTCGGGTCTTGGCCTTGGACACCTTCTAGTTCTTTAATAAAACTTTGAGCTTCTTGTCGGCTCATATAAACACCTGTTACCGAACCACCTGGTTGTTGAGCATCTGGTAAGGGACGACTCAGTGGTAAACCTTGTTCATTGGTAATCAGATATACAGGAACAGAATCCAACTTTTCTTTTATTTGCTGTTCTGACAAAGCCAGCACTGGGAAATTTCCGACAAAAACCGATCCCAGTAAAGTACTTCCAACTAGGCCTAATGTTGCTCCCCAGCGAACTAGTGCTTTCATGATTGCTCCTCGCATCAATATTTAAATTAAGTCAGACAAATGGTTAGATTAGCACCACACTAACTAGCTTTAGTTATATAGCAATACCTTTAAAATGTGAAAAATTTGTTTTTGCGCTTCAATACTAACAACGAATTCTCAAAAAGCGCCATCTTAACACCCTGGAGAATTTCTCTGGTAATGCGATCGCGGTGTTTTTTGTTTGATTTCGCCTTGCTATTCACTCTACGATGCCGTTAATGCTTGTTTGGTTTACTTTTGAGAAGCAAAAACTTACCCAAAGAGTGAAGATAATCTATGCCATTTTATTGGCTTTCTTAAATCTAGATGACGATCTTACATAATAATCGTTCCACCCGCAGCAGCTTTAATATATGTTCAAATCTATACAAAGCTATATTTCGTAAATCGGTTATTGTGTCGCAAAAAATTTGTCTCGGAGAATACAAAAAAAGTAATTATTCGTTATTACTGTGGTGTCTGAGGCGAAACGTTGTAATATCCCCTAGAGATGAGATTTTTCTTAATTGGAAGTAGCTAAGTGTGCTGAAAAAAGCAGATGAGGAACAGAACAGCTAAAGGATATTTTTGCAAATAAATATAATATTGTTTAAACGTAAGCTTTACCAAAAAACTTCCTAGTACAAGTCGGCGTAGATAAACAGACCATTCAAAATCCATGAAAAGCCCATTTTATAAGCTTTTTGACTTTTGACTTCACGGCGGTACTAGTTAATACTTAGCCAGAACCCTGAAAATTTTAATTTTTCATTAGACACACAAAAAAACCATCACCTTCAGCAGAAATGGTAAGTAGGAAGGCGTAAATAAAGATGCTTTGAGCTTTCATCGCCCAAGTCAAGTAAGAAACACAAAAATACATTGCTGTTTCTCAAGGTTTTTTTGCTCAATTAAAATCGGGATGACAGGATTCGAACCTGCGACATCCTGCTCCCAAAGCAGGCGCGCTACCAAGCTGCGCTACATCCCGGATAAATTAATCTTAGTCTTGCTGCTTGGATTTTAACTTGACCGAACAGCGACGAAAATCAAATCATAGCCTGATTGATAAAACTTTGAGGAAAAGCCTCTTAATTACTAGCTTATCACGGCAACTAAATCAGTATAGCACGTTTAACATATATTGGCTAACTAATTTTATCTTTTGTATAGGCAAAATTAATTATTGGAGACCAAATATTTTGGCTGTGCTGCTAAATCGGCTTGACAAGACAGATAATTGTTAGAATATTCGCTAATATGCTTTAAAACACAGCAATATGGACAATTTTACAGTCATAGCCGATTTTTGGTAGCAAGCTGCCGTATTTTTACTAAAAATTAGTGCGGATACCAAAACATTCCTTTAATGCCTTCTGGGTCTGACATGAAACCCATACCCCGGTAAAAATCTAGAACATGAGGGTCAGCAAATAGAGTCACATTGCTAATTTCTTCACTTCTGAGCTTTTTGAGTACGTATTTCATCAGCGCCTTACCCAACCCTTTACCTTGAAAGTCCGGGTGAACGACTACATCCCAAATAGTGGCATTAAACGCGTGGTCTGAGGTGGCACGAGCAAAACCAATCAGCCGTTTTTGGTTTCCTCGCACTTGCCACATAGAGG
>REBL01000088.1 GCA_007692755.1 Nodularia sp. (in: cyanobacteria)
ATCGGGCTGTTGGAAGCCTACACTTACCGCTTGCGGAAGTGTAGGAGTATGTCACAGTTTTCAGATAGTTGAGTAGTTATCGAAACTCTAATTTTTTAGTGAGAAGTTTTATTTGTTTTGTTGCTTCTCTCTGATAAATAATTTAATCCCAGAAAAACAGCAAACAAATGGGGTAAACCGTACAAATTCAGTTGGATTTACCGTATCCCAATATGGGGGTATGGCGTGGGTTGATTTGGTGGTTAAAGGTGAAGTCAGCAGTAGATTGGATCTTCACTGGCAATACTTATAAGCGGCGTAAGCCATAGTCACAACTCCGGTGATAATTGCAGATTCATCAACTTCAAATTCAGGATGGTGTAATGGGTGATTAATAATTCTATCTTTGTAGCCGACACCTAAGCGAAACATGGAGCCGGGGGCGTGTTCTAAATAAACAGAGAAGTCTTCAGCACCTAGGGAAGGTTCGGGTAAGACTTGGACGCGATCGCTACTCCAAGCTTCTTCAGCCGATGATTGCAACAATTGGGTGATGGCATAATCATTCTGCACACTAGGCACGCCTTGGCGATAATTCACTTGATAACGCGCCCCAAAGGAATGACAGACATTAGCGACAATATTTTCAATCCAGTTGGGGAGTTGAGCGCGAGTTTCTGGATGAAGCGATCGCACTGTTCCCAACAACTGTACCTGATCAGCAATCACATTAGGCGCTCTACCACCAGTAATCTTCCCAATACTCAACACCACAGGACGCAAAGGATTCTGTGTGCGGCTAATGGCCTGTTGCAATGAAGTAATCACTTGTGAAGCAATCCAAATGGCATCAATCGCTTCATGAGGACGCGCCCCATGTCCAGATTCTCCGAGAATGATAATCTCTAAATCATCAGCCGCCGCCGTCAATGCGCCGTAACGCACACCAATAGATCCGGCGGGGATAGAAGGGAAAACATGAACGCCTAATACTGCTGAGACATTTTCCATAGCCCCATCATTGACCATCCAGTTTGCACCTTGAGCAATTTCTTCAGCTGGTTGAAATAAAAATCTGACCTTTGCGCCCAATTCTTCTACCATTTGGGACAGTACCATTGCTGTTCCTAAACCAACGGTAGTGTGAACATCATGACCGCAAGCGTGCATCACACCTTCTGTCCGCGAAGCATATTCTAACTTTGTCCGTTCTTGAATCGGCAAAGCATCCATATCCGTCCGAATTGCCAATACACGCTCATTTGTGCCAGTATTTTGCAGTTCTCCAATTACCCCAGTTTTACCAATCCCTTCTTGGACATGAAGACCACTAGAAGACAATACACCAGACACAAAGGCAGATGTTTGGTATTCCTGACCACTAAGTTCTGGATGCGAGTGGATATGGCGGCGAATTTCAATTAAGCGGGGCGCTAATTTTGTGGCTAAGTCTTTAATATGGGTTAGCATTACTCTATTTTATTTAACAGGCTTTGTTCCCATGATAAAGAAGTGGTTCAAAACAAAATGCTCTTGTTCTACAGCCAGAGTATGGGACTGAACAATTCAAAATTTAACGCCTCGCAGAAGTCCCCACCCTCAACGTACTCCTAAGGTGGGGATAGGGTCGGGGGATGAGGATTGCATCTGGGCTTGTATCCCGTTGTTCTCGGTCAATTCCGAGAGCAAGTTGTACCTGGAACATTTGCAGTTCTAAATTCATTACATTCTCTGGCAGTTGTCCGCTCTAAAGACCAGTCATAGGGCTTATCAGAAGTGACAACACCATTAGCCAGAGTGGTAAGCCGGAAGTGCGCGCCCCGGAAATTTGTCAACTGTAAATTGGCACCCTGAAAGTTAGTTGCTTCTAAATTAGTACTGATTAAACCAGCAAAAGATAAGTTGGCATTTGCCAATGATGCTGATTTCAAATTCGCTCCTGTCAAAGAAGCACCAGTTAGGTTGGCAAAATCCAGCACCGCAGCTTCTAAATTTGCACCGGTCAGGTCTGCACTGGCGAGATTCGCTTCAGATAAAATCGCGCCCTTCAAATTAGCAGCTCGTAAATTTGCTCTCACCAGACTCATTTTAGTTAAATCAGCGCCACTCAAATCACATCTAGGACAAGAGCCTGCTGTCTTCAATTGTTCTAAGTCTTGCTCGTTCACTGCAAAGGCTGGCTCTGTCAAACCCATACAAACTAAAAGGGCGGCACTAGCTAAAATCTTCAGCTTCATACTTTTTACGGTGATAAATAGGGATGAAAAGTTATGCAATACTCAATACCATACTTAAACATATCCGAATTCTTCCGCAAATAACGAGTATGAAGTGGTGGTGAAGAATCTATAAAAATCTTATAAATTCTAGTTATAGGACTACACAAAACCAGATTTAGGGTTTAAGATTGATTTCGTAAGCAACTATACTGAACCATTTATAGACTACCACATATGTGATCCCCCTAGCTTAACGTCAAAAAAAGCTAGGGGGATCTTGTTTTGGGCTTGAGGCAAGAGAAGATATTGATGAATCGGATCTCTCCTGGCAAATTAACGCCATCCCAAAAAGCGCAACCCAGGGACAATCAGGTAATAACTCACCCCTAACCAAAAGCTCATCAAGAGACTCACCAAACTAAAAAAAGCCATAGGTAGGGATAATGCTGACCAGAGGGGTTGACCGGAAAATTGAAAAACAGTGGTGGGAAAGCCAAAAATAATTAACATTGCGAAGACAATTGCCGTCCCAAATGCAGCCACCACGGCATGAACTATGTGATGGCTGCGAAAACCGATACTCAACGTCAACAGAAAAACTGCCACTAAAATTACTCCCAATAGTCCTTCGCCGCTATCTTTGGTGGTGATTAATTGCAAAACTAACCAGCTCAATCCATAGCTCGTCATACCCATAAGCGATGCTACTAAAAACCGTCGTCTTTGACCAAAGCACCCCGATACTGTCAGTCCCCAGGCTGTTCCCAAACCTGCGCCGACAAATACTATAACTTCTGTCGCCATCACAGCTTGAGTATTGCTGACTAATTCGGGTAGCTGACTAAAAATATATTCGGAAAATTGTTCCCCTAATATTGTTCTATAGGCGACAATAAAACCAATAATTGTACCGACACAAGTACCAAGTCCAGTTAGTAGCATTGCCCAAATTGTGGCTAAACAAGCTTGTAAGACTTGGAAAATTGTCTTAGCTATAAAAACAACCGTTTTACTGATAGCTTTGGTGATATTGCTGAATGTTTGCTCAATAGCTTGGATTAATAGTGTAAATTTACTGGAAACCTGGGTTGCGGCTTGCTGAACGAAGTCCTTAATTGGGGCAAATAACCCAGTCTGGGAAAATGTGCGGCTAATCTTTGTCAAGCGTTTCTGAATAATTACTGCATTTAGCGGACGCGATCGCACATCTTCTAGTACCATTTCATCGAGTAAATCTGCTAGTTTCGGGTTAACTTTGATCTGATTGCGCCAGCGCAGCACCCCAGTTTGAGGGTCTTCCAAATTCGGCGGATATTTACCCGTAAGTAATTCAATCATCGTCCGACCCAGGGCATAAAAATCAGCCGCAGGCCCCACATTACTACCAGTCATCTGTTCTGGAGGACTGTAACCAGAAGAATATAACCTAGTTGAACTAGACTCTCGACGCAGTTTAGCAGTGTTAAATTGTTTGACTCCACCAAAGTCAATCAATACCAGTTCCACCTTGTTTTCCCCTGGAGTCAGGGGTAAAGTGGTTGAGGGAGTTCGCAACATCAAATTAGAAGGTTTGATGTCCCGGTGAATAATCTGGCGTTTGTGCAGTTCCTGTAAAATCTTCACGGTCTGAGAAAACCAAATTAACACCAAATCCTCTGGACATCCTTGAGGATAATTTTTCAGCATCTCCTCCAGAGTCTGTCCGTTAATTTTTTCCATCACCAGACAAGCTAGTTGACGTGGTTTAGGGGTGGGCAAATTAACTTCAAAATAACCATCAGATTCCACCCTGGGAACACCCGGATGCTGTAACTTAATTAAAACCTCTGCCTCTTGTGTAAACAATTCCAGTGCTTTTGGTGAATGTTCCACCAAAACTTTCAGGACTTTCTCTTCTTGAGTTTTTTCATCCCAAACCGTATAAATTTGGGCGAAACCTCCCGAACCCAAGGGTTGGAGAGGGACATAACGATCTAACATCCGTAGCAGTGCGCCACAGCTGTTACAAAACTTGTTTCCCCAGGGTTGAGGATAAGGACGTTGACAATCAGGATTTATGCAGTGAACCGCACTCTTAGTGATGTGGGACACATTCCCTACAATACAAAGGCTGACTTGATTTTAACCTTTAGGTTTGCCATTGCGGCTTGAAGTCGAAATTTACCTCTGAATTATAAAGTTTTGCTTTAACTGTGGAATTGCCCAAAGCCTACTAAAAGTCTATGACTGGCAGTAATAGAAGATGCGATCGCTCCTGCAACTTGCAAGCTATTATAGATTGGAAAAATATGCAGCACACAGCCTGAGGTTTGAGATGAAAATAGCAGTTTTCAGTACAAAGGCCTATGATCGGCAGTTTTTAGAAGCTGCAAATTCTCCCGCCCAAAATGAGTTGGTTTTTTTTGAACCCCGGTTAAATCGCAATACGGCCATCTTAGCTGCTGGATTTCCGGCTGTTTGTGTATTTGTGCATGATTTAGTTGATGCCCCTACTTTAAAAGTTCTCGCTTCCGGAGGCACTCGCCTCATTGCCCTCCGGTGTGCAGGTTTTAATAATGTAGATTTACAAGCCGCAGCAGATTTGGGGATTAAAATTGTGCGTGTCCCTGCCTACTCACCCTATGGAGTAGCTGAACACGCTGTGGGATTGATTTTAAGCCTGAATCGCAAAATTCATCGTGCCTATCATCGCGTCCGGGAAGGTAATTTTTCTCTCACGGGACTGTTGGGATTTAACTTAAATGGTCGCACCGTAGGAATTATTGGTACAGGTAAAATTGGTCTGATTTTAGGACGGATTATGAAGGGTTTTGGCTGCAATATACTCGCCTATGATGTATACCGCAACGCCGAACTAGAGAAACTCGGTGGCAAATATGTAGAGTTGCCTGAGCTATTTGCTAATTCTGATATTATTTCTCTACATTGTCCCCTCATGCCTGAAACTCATCACTTAATCAATGCTGAGTCCATAGCCCAAATGAAACCCAGGGTGATGTTAATTAATACCAGTCGAGGCGCGCTGATTGATACTCAAGCAGTAATTGATGGTTTGAAGTCAGGCAAAATCGGCTTTCTGGGTGTAGATGTCTACGAACAAGAATCAGACTTATTTTTTGAGGATTTGTCTGGCGAAATCATTCAGGATGATGTGTTTCAACGCTTGACAACATTTCCCAATGTGTTAATCACTGGACATCAAGCCTTTTTTACCGAAGAAGCTCTCCATAATATTGCCGAAACAACTTTTGCGAATATTGCTGACGTTGAACAGGGTCGTTCTTGTGCGAATGAGCTAATTTATCAACCAGAAGTTGCAGCTAAGACCCTCGTGAGTTAACTTCAACCTAGAGTAGGAGTACAACTTCTCATTCACCACGTAATACTAAATACCATAGACATTTCATCCTGCTCACAAGGTAACCGTAGGACTTGGCGACAAGTTGGGAAACGGTATTTAAGGAAAGAAAATCATATGGCTAAGAAAGATTACGAAGAGAAATATACTGACCCTGACCTGCGTAGTCAACTCAAGGAAGAAATTAAAAACTCTGATAAGGGTGGTAAGCCTGGTCAGTGGTCTGCGCGTAAAAGCCAGCTTCTGGTCAGAGAATATGAGAAACATGGTGGCGGTTACAAGCAAGCAGAAAAAGACGAAGCGGCGGAATCACTAGAAAAATGGTCTGAACAAGACTGGCAAACTCAAGAAAAAGGCGATCGCGCTCGTGACGGCGAAGTGACTCAGCGCTACTTGCCCAAAGCAGTTTGGGATCAACTCAGTGACGAGGAGAAAGAAGAAGCTGAGGAAACGAAGGAAAAAGCTTCGACCGCAGGTCAGCAGCACGTCGAATGGACTCCCGCTATTAAGAGGGCGATGCACGAGGTTGAAGAAGCCTGACCGAGGAGGCAGGGGAGCAGGGAGCAGGGAGCAGGGGGATTTTGAAATTAATCAGAGTTGAATTCGTGACTGCAAGAGAGCGATCGCTAAATCTGCATATTCATTGTCCCAATCGTTTATCCATTAGTCAGTACGATAAGCGATGCGGAGACTTTGGGCTAAAATCACCAGAGAAGCGATCGCCATTAATCCACCCCAAAACCAGTAAGGTAAAAGTAAATACTTTTGCATTTGCCCAGTATCAGAAAGACCTAAAGGGCCAGCACTGTAGCTAAATAAATAATCCAGTTGGTGGTACACACTTATACAGGCTTGTACACCCAGAAATTGAATAGCGAACCCCTGCATCCACTGGGGAGCTTTCAGGGAAATACCCAAAATAATTATCCCCAATAAGGGAATCGCCAGCAATCCAAACCAGGAACGAACCCAAAGTAATGTTGAAAATAACAAAACACCGCCCAGGATCTTTAAACTCAGGGAAGCTACGTTAAAACTCCGGGAAGCCAGAATCAAACCTGCACCGGCAAGAGGTGGTCCCATTGGCCCAGCAGCGGCGACTAATGCCGGGCCAATTGGCCATAGAGCTTGGGAAATACTATAACTAGCAACGCCGGAACCATTACTAAAAATTTGTAATTGATGAAACCTTCCCCCTAATAGCAAAGCCATCAAGCCGTGACCCATTTCATGGAACCAAGTTGCCAGGATACTAAAAGGGTATAAGATATAATCGCCTCCTGGAATTTGCCACAACACAATAGTCGCGATCGCTGCTGCAATTAGCCAAGTTAGCCCCATACGTTCCACTACTGGCGGCGCAGCTGCTGTCCGCCGTGGTTGAAAATCCTTTCCTGGTTCGCTCATAGGTCACTTTCCTGAACGTCATGACTCCAGTATTTGGAGTGTACTTCCATCTATCCTAGTGTACTTATGGAAGTCTTACAATTACTAAGTCACACAGCCCTTTGCACCCTGATCCGAAGGCGATAAATGAAAGTGCTACAAAGAACAATCTAGTTATCTGTCGCCGGTTTGATGTGGATAATTTGTTCATCCTCCAAGATAGATGATAGAGGCTGCTGGAGGATGGCAAAAATTAGTTAAGCAAGTTGAAAGAGAAACGTGACCAAATCTCCCTTACCCAGACTGATGCGATCGCCTGGTCTGAGGCGGTGTCGGTTCCCTGGTAATAACGGCGAGTTATTAATGTAAGTACCATTGGAACTGCCCACATCTTCGATGTAGTGAGAATCTCCCTCAACCCGAATATCTGCATGTATTCGTGAGACAATTTCCGAATTGGAAAATCCTGAAACATCCACATCTGGGGGAATCCGGTCATTGCCTTTGCCGATGTGAATAACAGAGAGATTTTGTGGCAATTCAATCTCGCGATCGCCTTGGACATAGAATAACCGTGCCGTTACCTGCTGCAATTGCGTCATAGAAGCAGATGGTATAGGAGTTGGTGCAGCAACTGGTGCGGGTTCTGGTGCCGGTGCTGGGGGTTCCACTGCTGCAACTGGTGCGGGTTCTGGTGCCGGTGCTGGGGGTTCCACTGCTGCAACTGGTGCGGGTTCTGGTGCCGGTGCTGGGGGTTCCACTGCTGCAACTGGTGCGGGTTCTGGTGCCGGTGCTGGGGGTTCCACTGCTGCAACTGGTGCGGGTTCTGGTGCCGGTGCTGGGGGTTCCACTGCTGCAACTGGTGCGGGTTCTGGTGCCGGTGCTGGGGGTTCCACTGCTGCAACTGGTGCGGGTTCTGGTTCTGGCGCTGGGGGTTCTGGCACTGGCGATGGAGTTGGTACTTCTGGCTCAGAAACAACAGGTTGAACAGCAACAGTAGGTGCTGGTGCTTCGGCTGGTGCCACTGACATTGCTGTTGGTGGTAGGGGTGAAGCAGCCGGCTGATTAGCGTTGGGATCGGGGTTAATTCCCAAAGAATTTGGTTGTAAAAGTTCTAAAAGCGGATCAGGTTCAACTAACTGTGGTACTTCTAGGGGCATATCGGGAGCAACTGTGGCTACAGATGTGGCGGCAGCCGGTGCAGCATTGGAATGCAGATTATAACCACATTGACCGCAGAAAGCAGCATCTGCCTGTACAGTTGCCCCACAGTTGGGGCAGTTACTAGTTGTGGGTAACGGCGTATAACAAGCTTCGCACTGGACAGCGCCGTCTGGATTGGGGTGATTGCAATTAGGACAGACGATCATCAATTTAAGCCTTTCTTCAGGATCATAGTCAACGAATATTGGCAAGCAAAGAAAACTCTGTAGACACTTCTGCTGTGAGAAAGCGCCACAAAGAAAAGCTGCTCCGAAATTTAGCCAGTCCTAGTCGACTGCTAGGAACAAACTTCAATCTCCCGCCGATCAGAAATTCGCTCAGGGGACAACTCTAGCTTTCAATTTTAACAACTACTCCTAATCGGACAGTTAAGCTGGGAGTTCCGAACCTGCTGCTGCATCCAGTAACCACCAAAGTTGACCTTGGGGTTGAATCAAGCGGGATGGATAAGTGAAGTCATCTGCCACAGGCGCGAAGACTTGAGCTAAAGCTGGTCGTTTATTAGCACCAGCAACCACAAAAATAACACTGCGAGCAGCATTGATAAATGGGTATGTGAAGGTTATGCGAGGGTTGCCATCTTTGTTACCCACAGTAATCAGTCGATCTTGCACTTTTAAAGCTGCGGTGTGAGGAAACAAAGATGCGGTATGTGCATCATCACCCATTCCTAGCAATACTACATCCAAAGCAGGAAACTCATCAGGGTCAGAATTAAAAAATTCTCGCAGATGCTGTTCGTATTTAGCGGCTGATACTGCTGGATCTCCGTCTAAAGTTGGTACAGAGTGAATATTAGTCGCTGGGATATCAACGCGATCTAACCACGCACGCCGCGCCATCAGTTCATTGCTATCAGGATGATTTGGTGGTACATAGCGTTCATCTCCCCAAAAGATATGAATTTTATCCCAAGGCAGTTTTTGATTAGCGATCGCCTCGTACAATGGCTTAGGTGTACTACCACCAGCCAAGGCGATGGTAAACTGCCCCCGTTCGGCAATGGCTGTTGACAACTGGGACAAAATCAAATTTAGCGATCGCTCCACTAGCGCCGAAATATCTGGGAGAATTTCAACATTTTTATTCATGGTTTCATGATCATATTGCCGACATCTAGCAATACCATACCGAACTTATGACTATTCCCCTTTTTAACTTTTGAAACTTTTAACCTAACGCGAAAGTCCCCACTCTTAAGATACCTATAGGGTGGGCATTGCCAGGGGGTGGTGTCAAACAATTTTAGATTTTAGATTTTAGATTTTAGATTGACCCCACAGATAAATCTAGAGGCATGATGCCTTAACCAGAGACAAGGCTAAGGTATGTTGTACAGACGCGCTGCATAGTGTCTCTAGCTAGCTAAATAGCTGATCCCAGCCTGCAATGGCTTCTCTCTGAGTAATTAGTAATTGCTGGATGCCTTTTTCGCCCAAATCTAATAGTTGATTTAACTGAATACGGCTATAACTGCCTTCTTCTGCCGTTCCCTGGACTTCAATTATACCTAAGTGTTGATTCATCACCACGTTGAAATCTACAGTTGCAGCCACATCCTCAAGATAATTTAAATCTAAATATGGCTCGCCTTGCAATAAACCCACAGATATTGCTGCTACTTGCCCAGATAAAGGCGATCGCTCCAAGACTCCCTGCTGCAATAATTGAGAAATAGCATGAGCTAAGGCGACAAACCCGCCTGTAATCGCGGCTGTTCTCGTACCAGCGTCTGCTTGCAACACGTCAGCATCTACAGTCAGCGTTCGTTCTCCCAATGCCTCAAAATCAATTGCTGCTCGTAAGCTACGTCCAATTAAACGTTGAATTTCTTGAGTTCTTCCAGACAATTTCAGCAATTCCCGTGTCTGCCGTTCTTGTGTCGCTGAAGGTAACATTCGATACTCAGATGTCAGCCAACCTTTACCAGTTCCTGCTAAAAACTTGGGTACTCCCTCACTAACACTGACAGTACAAAGTACTTGAGTGTCGCCAAATTTTGTGAGAACGGAACCGGGAGCAAAGCGGGTAAAACCGGCATGAAAGCTGATGGGACGGAGTTCGTAGGGTTGCCGACCATCGGGACGCTGCCAAACCATGAAAGTTGCCTCAGAAATTTTATACAGAAGTATACTGCCTTCAGGTTACCAGATACTGCCTTTTATCAAATAATTGGGTTGAAAACCCCGTGCTTGCAGCACGGCTTTAATTTACTAGAGAAAATAGTGCTAGTAAATAT
>REBL01000092.1 GCA_007692755.1 Nodularia sp. (in: cyanobacteria)
GTTCTTTGAGTGCCACGACTGGGGTGACATCCGTCGCAGCACTACTATTACTATCGGTGGGTTGAGAGGGCAGTTGAGACACAGGCAAAGGTATTTATTGCACTTGATATAGTTAGAGTTTAGATTACTTATAAATAAAATAAGTTGCTGGGGAATTGCTAAATTATATTGAGACAATATTCATTACTTTAGCAAGAGTAAAAAGACTTAAGACATAGCCAGAAGATAAGTATTATATTTGCTTATTACATCTATCGCTAAATATTGATGTATATTTGGTCAAAAATCACTAAGTAAAAATCAGCAAATTCTGTCATAACCGAATAGAGCCTTGAATTTGTCCAGAACTTAATTAGCAAATCATACATCTTTAAACCCAAAAAAATCCTTTGTCAACAAAATAATTTTGTCAACTTTGCGGATTTTCTCCTGGAACTGTTAAGCCTCAAGGATTATCACCTTGATCATTGAGTCCTCTTTGTGTCTTTGCGCCTTGGTGGTGAACAAATCAATTATCTTCACCACTAGACACTAAGACACCAAGCAAGTCATAGGATTTTGGATTTTAGATTGACTCCACAGATAAATTTAGTACAGTATGGCCTAAATAGCACAACCCTACAGGTGATGCCTACAGCACTCTCAGGGCGGTAAGGACAGCTTTTACACCAGTCGCTGGCTGAGGAAAAACCTCCCGCAGCCCTGATTCACTCGTTGAAATCCCTGAAAAGCCTATAGAGTCAATTTCTGACTTTTGACTTTTGACTTCACGCTGATACTAGTACAAGTCGGCGTAAATAAACAGACCATTCAAAATCAATGAAAAGCCCATTGTATAAGCTTTTTGACTTTTGTAAAGCCCTAGCGGGCATGGCTGCGCTTACCGCGTAGCGTGCCGGAGGCTCCCTTTTGACTTCACGCTGGTACTAGTACAGCACGGCGTAAATAGACAGACCATTCAAAATCAATGAAAAGCCTCTAGAATAAGTTTTTTGACTTTTGACTTTTGATTTTGACTTCCGCCCTGCGGTACTAGCCACTTAATAAAGCTTCGACAAACTCGTAGCTGGAAAAAGGACGCAAATCTTCGATGCCTTCGCCAGCACCAATAAAGCGAATGGGTAAGCCTAGCTGCTGCACAACGGCTAGGGCGACTCCTCCCTTGGCTGTGCCATCAAGTTTGGTTAATACTACACCACTGAGTTGGGCGGCTTGGGCAAAAACTTCAGCTTGTCGCAGTCCATTTTGACCTAAAGTGGCATCTAAGACCAATAGGGATTCTATTTTGGCATCAGGGGCTTTTTTGTCAATAATCCGGCGGATTTTGGCGAGTTCGTCCATTAAGTTTTTCTTATTTTGCAGTCGCCCGGCAGTATCTACCAATAGTAATTCAGTTTCTCTTGCTTGGGCAGCAGCGATCGCATCAAATACCACGGCGGCCGGGTCTGTATTCTTGCCCGGATTGGCAATGACTTCGACACCGCTTCTTTGTCCCCAAACCTTGACTTGTTCCACAGCCGCAGCCCGGAAGGTATCTGCTGCCCCAATTAAGCATTTGTAACCGGATTTTTGGGCGAGGTGGGAGATTTTGCCGATAGTGGTAGTTTTACCCGCACCATTGACTCCAGTAATTAACCAAATATTTAAGGTTTCTTTTTCTGGGGTAAAGCTGGAACTTTGGGCTGTTTGCAGTGGCGCATCTAACATATCCCGCAAGATTTGTTTCAGGTAGGCGATCGCCTCCTCTGGCGGGGTGACTTCTGCTAACAGTTTTTTCTGGAGCGCACTAATGATGTAATCTGTGGCTTCTACACCCACATCAGCTTGCAGTAGAGCGGTTTCTATTTCGTCCACAGCCGCTTGGTTGAGTGGACCCTGCCCCACAATTGCCTTCAGTTGGTTAAGGATGTTACGACGGGTTTTGCCTAAGCCTTGGCGGAGCTTTTTCAGCCAAGTAATTTCCTCAATGGAAACATCTTCTGGTCGTCTTCCTTGGGCAGCTAAGACTTCTGCTGACCAGACAAAACCTTCATCAAAAGCGAATCCTTCAATATCTTCGGCTGTTGCTGGTGTGGTGGCTACTGGTTGTAATACTTCCGGTGCTGGCACTTCAATAGCGCTGGCTATCAGCCGTTCTTGCTTGGCTTGCCGTTCTGCCGCCGCCCGTTCTAAAAAGGATAAATTACTCGGTGCTGTTGGCTCTGGTGTAGTTTCGTCTGTAGTAGCTGACTGCTCAATTGCGGCTACTACCTCTGGTGGTGTTGTTTCGGTGACTTCACTGACTATCGGTGGCTCGGTTTCTCTTTCTGTAGTTGCAGTTGCGGGTGTTTCGGGTGGTGCTTCCACTTCGACTGCATCAGCAGCAGTTTCTATCGTTTCAGGTGTTTCGGGTGGTGCTACTTCGACTGCATCAGCCGCAGTTTCTAGCGTTTCGGGTTTTGCTGATGGTGCTGCCATATCTGCTGTATCAACAGCAGTTTCTACTTCTGGAGATTGTTGTTTTTGCTGGATATTCTTATAGGCAGATTTAGCAAAGGCCAATAAATCTGCCGTTGAATTTTCTGTAGTCTCTGCCGTGGGGTTTGGAGTTACGGCTGGTTCTGGTTCTGGTTGGGGTTCTGGGGCTGGAGGCGTTTCTCCCGGTGGTTGTTCAGGTGGAGTATCTGAGGAATCGTTATATTTACGGCGGAACCAATTAAAAACCATTGCAGCTATAGGTATTAGTTGTGAGTTTGAGTTATTTAAAAGTTTAATAGAACCCGTAACTCTTGACTGGGGTGAAAACCCACCTCTTACAGCCAGTTTGCTCAACAGGGGGGAAACACCCTAAACAACTGGCTTCTACTCACAACGGTTAGAAAGTCCGGTTCAAAAACTACACGACTGCTTTTTGCTCTGTAACTCGGCGCAGCACACCATTAATAAACCGATGTCCTTCATCTCCACTGTAGCGTTTGGCTAGCTCCACAGCTTCGTTGATAGCTACTCTGTCAGGCAGGTTGAAAAATCTCATTTCTCCGACAGCGATTCGCAAAATATCTCGGTCTATTTGGGCTAGGCGAGACACTTGCCAATCTACTAAGGCAGAGGAAATTTCTGCGTCGATTACCACTCGATGTTCGCTGACTATTTTCACCAGTTCGATGGCATATCTGCCCACTTCTTTGTCTTGATTTGCGAGTTGAATCAATTCTGGGAATTCAACTGCCGCTCCGAGTTGATTGATGGCAGTTTGGGTATAGTCTATGGCCTCTTTGACGAGGTTTCTGGCCGTGTTGAGGTCTGATGTCCGAGTTTGACTCGTTAAGAGGCGCTCGTTACTGCGTTGCAGTTCTCCAGTGGCGTTATCTAGAGTGTCTTGCACTTCTGATCTCAGAGTGCGGACTGTGGCTAGCACTAATTTGGGTAAATGCTCTTCTGTCAATTTTTTGGGGTTAATTGGCAACTGGCTGAGACTTAAAAGTGCCAATTCACGAGCAATTTGTTGGGGTTTTCGTTCTTGCATGGAAATAAGTGCCTAAGCACTAATGATTAGAGGTTATTATTTGAGCTTTGTGGCAAAGTCAGATAATCATACTATCTATTTACTGGCGACTTTGCCGGATTGATTTTAAGTTTCGTCGCAGGGGATAATTGGCAGCTTGCTCTCTAAAGGTTGTGCTTCTAGATTTCGTTCGTTGGATAGAACCAGGGGAGGTAGGGGTGTATTCTGAGCGATAATACCACCAGAAACTAAGACTTTGAATGCGTCTTCTATGGGCATGGACAAATTTACGACTTCATCCTCTGGAACGATGGCATACCATCCTGTGGTGGGGTTTGGGGTACTGGGAATGAAAACACTGAGCATCGGACGCGGCAGACGAGTTTGAATCTCGCTACTGATCGTACCGGTGACGAAGGCGATCGCCCATATGCCTTTTCTGGGATATTCTACTAAGATGACACGGCGAAATTTGTCGTTTGAATCTTTGAGCAGAGTGGCCAAAAGCTGTTTCAGGGTTTTGTATACCTGTCCAGCTAAGGGAATTGCTTGCAATACTCGCTCACCAAAATCTAATAACCAACGCCCAGCAATATTGCGAGCCATCAACCCTATTAAAAGAATGCTTAATAGAGGTACGGCCAGCCCCACGGCTAGATTCAATATATTTACTAGTATAGGTTGGAGACCGTCAAAGGGATTCAGTTGTTTGGGAATTTTGGTGAGAAAGTTGATTACCCAATTAGCGATAGTAATGGTTAGCCAAATAGTTGTGGCTAGAGGAATTACTACCAACAAACCAGCAATCAGGTCATTCTTTAAATCCTGTTTTAGGTGATTAATTCCCAAGTCCCTATGCTCCTGTTTGAGGTTAATGGAACTTTTTTTATTAGTATTCATACCAGTATATTTGTCAAGTTACGAAGACGTTACTAGTAATTTTTAATACTTAAAGCAACTGCCCAAGATTGTAAGCATCTGAGCTTATGGTATCAATATACATACTTTTTCTAGAAAAAATACTGTTTTTCTAGACGGGTGCGTATGGACACTTACCAACCAAGATTATGGCTGATTTGACTTTGAGGATGTTACTTTTCTTTATCAGACTTGTAAACGTTTGTTGCAAGTTGCTGACATATTACTCATCTTACCGCGCTCAATTAAAACCTGCTGATAATTCTGTAAGTATGACAGTATCTCTAGAGGAGGATGCCGATTAAGTTGTGAAGTGGTAGATGTTTTTTATAAAGATTTAGTGATTTAGTTAGCAATATTAATTTAATATAACTGGTCAAAATATCCTCAGATATCAGAAAGTCTAGTACAAGTCGGCGTAAATAAACAGACCATTCAAAATCCATGAAAAGCCCATTTTATAAGCTTTTTGACTTTTGACTTTTGTTCGCGTAGCGTGCCGGAGGCTCCCTTTTGACTTCACGGCGGTACTAGGTATCTGGGAAAGGCAGTTTTTGACAAAAATCCTGCCACTAGGCTCAAAATTTAGGTAGATGCAAACTGTATCAAACTTTTTTGCTGTTTTTCAACCGGTCTCAATGGTTTGGGTTTTGTTCTCTTCTCCGTCAGATAGCCCTATTTCTAAACTGGGTGTAGGCATATTTTTCATTTCCCAAACTTTCAGCAAAATCAGGTATTCGTAAAATGCCTGCAATGTACACCAAGCCATGCCGGCTCGTCCATCTAAGCAACCCCTTAAGATAAAATACATATACAGAAAGCGCAGAAATGGTCGGGCGGGTAAACGTAAAGATAAATCTTTTAAAGCCCGTCGTCGTTCAATTTCTGTTTTACCCAGGAACAAATCTTGCCAGTTCACCTTACCTTGTTCGATTTGATATAAGGTTTCTTTAGCTTCGTCTGTAGAATAACGGTTATGTTTTTCAATCCAACGGCTTAAACCTTTGCCAGAAGTATAATGAGGATATGTTTCTTTGATGAAACTGGTAGCACCGTTACACACTTCCCGTTCAGTGTGTCCATAATCTGTAAACCAGACTTGACCGTGGCGGAACAGACGCATTTGATAGCGGGGATATTGGGTGCTGTAGCGAATCCAATGATTCATGAACATCACACGTTCAGCGACGTAGTAGCCTATATAGTCAGGGTTTTTAGTGGCTTGTACGCATTCGGCAAATAGTTCTGGTGTCATGCGTTCATCGGCTTCGAGAATGTAGACCCACTCATATTTGGGCGGAATAGATTCTAACATCCAGGTGCGTTGACGACCGTGGCTTTCAAAGGCGTGTAGGACCGTGCGAACAGGGTAACGACTGGCAATTTCTACAGTGCGATCGCTACTGCATGAATCCACAACTATGATGTCATCAGATAGCATTGCCGACTCAATACAAGCAGCAATATCTAGCTCTTCGTTATATGTCAGGATATAAATTGATAACATTGCTCAATTTTTAAAGAATTTTGTTAATTGCTGATTAAGTTTGTAGTCAGCCGCTCTAACCCTCTCTACAGGATTGACACAGATAAAATAGTACATGATGTTTTTCTTGTGGAACAGGCAAGACTTGTACTGAGCTTGTCGAAGTATGCCTGTTATGGGCGGGCAATATGCCCACCCCACAATGGTTTTATTGTATCGGCTTAAAATTAGCTGTGTCTCGCCACTACGAGACGCTATGCAATGCCCAAAGCGCTGGAAAAATATGGGTAGAGTCACTAACTACGAACTAATTCACGTCAACTAGCGTGCGGCTACTTTACGTTTACTACCTTGTAAAGCACCCAAACTTCGTAAACCTGTCCAGCCAATGATCATGTAACCAATGGATAACAGCAAACTACTAATCCCAATTCGCAGTCCAGACTTCCAAGCGTTGTCTCTGGCTTGTTTTTCTGCTTCTTCCCGACGTTGGCGAATTTGAATTATTCTTTGATCTGCCAGTGCTTGAGGGTTTGTTTGCTGGTCGATAAAGGTATCTAGTTCTTGGGGATTTTCTTTGAATCTCTGGAGTAATTCTTTTTGCTCTGCGGGAAGTTGAGGGTTATTTAATGCTTGTTGGTATGTTTGCTCATCTTTGAGCAGCTCGGTAAACTGGTTTCTGGCTTGGTTTCGCAGCTGTTCTAGTTGAGCTTTTCCTTGTTCGTTGCTGATTTGAGCTTGGAATTGGGATAACTGATTTTGCAGTTGATTTTCTGCTTGTGAGGCATCTTGACGGATTTGCTCGACGTTTTGAGCGCTAGCTTGTCGGACATTGTTCAAGTGCAAGGGAAAAATTAGCAAGAAAAATAACCCTAAGATACTGGAGAGTACCAGCACGGGAAATCTGATATCTATAGGTTTAGGGCGATCGCTATCACCAACACCATCAATCCAATAGCCGACGAATAGCATCCCTATCCCAACCAAAGGCACAATACCTCTGTCAACTAATGCGGTAGCTAGATTGATTTGCCATGTCCGATCAGTTGGTTGGAAGGGCAACAACAGAATTAAAAAATCTAGTAAAAAGGACAAAATTAAAATTATCCCCACTACCTTGAGTGTCAGGGCAGCGTTTCCAGAAGCAAAGCGATTAGTCATATTTGTGCAAATTGTTGGTGTATTAGAGTGATTATCCTATTGAAAGTTACTTGAATATCGTTTCTATAACTGTTGTATGAAACTTATTTCATGAACATAACTGTTATACAAAAGTATCAGGTACTTATACACTTGTATAGATTTTATGCAACTAGGTTTTAAACTACACTAAGGTAACATTTGTTTTCGTAACTGTCTTCAGGAAACACTGGGTAATTGAAGATACGAACCTAGCCGGGGATAAAAGTGTGGCAGAATATGAAGAAGATATAAAGAGATACATTAATTGATTTTCATCAGAGTTTTACCGCAATTTTTTACCTCACTATTTCAGCAAGCCCTATTTAGGTTTTTTGTTCTGGGTTTGTTCCCAAATTGGTAAATCTTCCGGAAGGTCGATGTCAGCTAAAGGAGACAAGTATGCCAGTGATATTTTCAGCTTTTCGGCAATATTCACAGTTTGCGGTAATACTTGATCAGTTCCCCAATCGATATTAACGAATAATTCTGGAATTAGATGAGACAAACCAATTAAGTAATAACCGCCGTCAATGGCTGGGCCAAGTGTGAGGTCACAAGTGTGTAGCTGTTCAAAGGCTTGGGTAAGAATGTGAGCGTTTACCCCAGGACAATCTATGCCAATGATGATGACTTGTTCTGCACCAGATTCAAAGGCATGAGCCAGCGATCGCGCCATCCGCGCACCTAAATCACCTTCACCCTGAGAGTGGTAGAATAAATCAGACCCCAGCCAGTCTTGCATGAGTTGCGAGTTACCACCAGCAAACCGCACTTCCCAAGATATGGCAGTGGTTTTTTGCAGTTCTTGCACCTCAAATATAGTATGTTCTGTCATCTGCCGTTGTAAGTTGGCAGCGCCCACATCACCCAAGGCGGGTATGAGTCGGGTTTTGGTCTTCCCTGGTTCTGGGTAGCGAGTAAAAATAATTAAGTGCTGTTGGGCAATATCTGATGATTTCAGCACGAGTAGTCCCATTTTGTCTAGTGAAATATCACTAGACTACTACATATCATAAATCTGTTGGGTTAGGCATCTTAACAACCCTGGTGTAACCCATTCAGATAAAATGTGCTGTAAATTAATTACCACATCTACCATCCTTCTCAGACCTCATTGCGCCGATTAAGGTTGAAACAATGACGCACCTTCTGGAAACGTTATTATTTCGAGGTGTAAAGGTAATTCTCCCCATTTGTCCATTGACGGAACCATCATACTTGAACTGTACCCGATACTTTCCTGAAGAAGGAGTATCTTGGAGGAAGTTAGAAGTAAATCCAATTGCGCTAGAGTTTTCTTGAATCAATGGTTTCCCATTTGTAGTTTGACATTGCTTGTTTGACGGAGTTTTGTGTACGGTAGCTAGCACTTGACTACCATCATCCCAAAAACAAACTTGCCAATTCAGTTTTTCACGCTTGGCATTGCTTTGGGCATTACGTAATAGTGATAATGCCTGACTTTGTGCAGTATTCACCTTCTGTCGATTGAGAAATCCTAGCCAGCTAGGAGCAGCTATAGCTGATAATATCCCAATGAGTACCAGAGCTACCAATATCTCTAATAATGTGAAGCCACGAGGGTGGACATCTCTCAATAAGTTTTTGGGTTTAAATAAAGGTGGTAAATGCACAGAAATTAACTTAAATTAGATAAAGATACAAGAAACTTGAAATCAGTTGGCGGCTGCTCGTAGTAAGGGCTTCAGCCCTTCAGTCCTGACTACAAACCTTTACCTATTTACACCGAATCACTTAGGTTTTTAAATTAACTGCTTTTCGATTATCGAAAAAATTAGTAGATAAATTATCAGGTAAAAAAATGATTATGCTAATTTTTAATAATAATTTCAATGTAAATGTTGTTCGTTTAAATCTTGAATAATCATAAATAAAATATTTCCACAAAAAACCAGCAGCAGCTATACCCTTTTGTCTATTATGTGGTCTATTTAAAGCTTTGCAGGTTAAATATTTATACAGGTTAGTCATGCTCAACTTGAGAATACTTTTATTATTTAAATCTTTGGCATGATAAGCATTTGTAATCACTTGCAAACAATATTTTTCCTGCTTGGCAAGATTAGAAGAAACTGAATTAGCACTGAGGCGGTATAATATTTGTACTGAAGGGACAGCTACAAAAGAATATTTCGCCGCTAATCTTAACCACATATCCCAATCTTGAGCAGCTGGTAAAGATTCATCAAATCCACCTAATTCTAGTACAGCTTCTCGATAAATCAAAGGATTGGAACCACTTTCTAAAAAATTATTTATTAACAACTTCTCATAAACATCTCCATTAGCAGTAATGTGTGTACCTGAAAGAAATATTTCGCCATTTTCATTAATATAATCTGTCCAACTATAAGCAACTTGAGCATCTACATTATTCTGCAAAGCCTGTAATTGGACTTGCAGCTTATCAGGTGTCCACAAATCATCTGCATCTATAAAACTGACAAATTCTCCAACTGCATGGTGTAGTCCACGATTACGACTAACGTTTCCGCCAGCGTTGGGATAAGAAAACACTTTAATTCTGGGGTCATGAATTTGTGCAATTTTATCTAAGGTTGCATCTTTTGAACCATCATTAATAATAATTAATTCAAAATTAGTAAAAGTTTGCTTGAGAACAGATTCAATTGTTGTTTTGATAGTTTTTTCGCAGTTATAAGCTGGGATAACTACAGAAATTTTTAGTGCCTCGTTATTTATTTTATGCATGATTAACTAAGTGGGCGTGAATAAATTTAGCTGGTAGGTTTCGTAATTTATCCTCTGTCAAATTTTCTTGTTTCATAATTACCTACTTACGGTTTTACAGTTTTATTTGTTAACCAACATCTCAATGAATAAAAAGGACTTAAAAGACTGCCCCAATAGAATTCCATTTCAAACATGATGATAATGTCATTATTTAATTCCTTATGATGCTGAATAAAATGTTTGAATATTCGGCGCAAATTACCCAGAATAGTTCTCATAAAAATAATAGGCTTTTCCCAGTTTTTAGCATTGATTAAACGTAGTTCAAAAATACACAAACCACAACCACGTGCTAACTTGAGTAAATAATCTTTTTCAAATCGCCAATGTGGTATTTGATGATAAGTGTGCATAGCGGGATTGTACCAAATCTCCCATCCAGCATGGTAGATATAAAGTAATGGTTCATAGTCATCACCTTGCACTAATATATTGGGTAATTTTCCACTTAATTTAGGTTTTGGAGGCACGTTATCAGACCATGCTTGTTTACGTACAACGAGCGCTGCACCAGGAGGAAGTTGTAATTTATCTGGCTTAAATATAAATGGGTTAGTACCATGTTCTCTTATAGCCATAAAAGCTTCAATGCTTTTAAAATTATCTGGCGGTGTGACTTCAAAATCACCATGAATTTGACCACTCCAAACTCCGGCTTGCGGATACTTAAGACTAAAACTATAGGCAGCGCTTAACCAATCAGGTGCAGGTAGGTTATCATCATCTAAGAAAGCAATTAGTTCTCCTCTCGCTTCTTGTACAGCTCGCAGTCTAGCAAAAGCAGCCCCTTGTTCAATTTCCAAAACATATCTTAAAGGCAGTTTTTCAAGCCAAATATTTTTGTAATCACTGACTATTTGAGCTGTTTTATCAGAGCTATTGTTATCGACAACGATAATCTCCCAATTGAACTTATCTACTCCTGTCTGGCTAAACAGTTTATCTAAAAGTTGTGGTAAGCGTTTTTCACCATTGTATGTAGGAATGGCAACAGTAATGTCTATTTTTTGGGTTTCTAGGTTCAGCATATAATTATATAATTTTTATTGAATTCAAATTCTAAAAATCTTTTTATTTACTTTTTAAATAACCATTTTTCCAAAGATATAACGGGCTTAAAAAACTACTGACAAAATACTGCATTTCACAACTAGCAATTAAATCATTATTTAATTGCTGACGGTATTTAAAATAATGTAAAATTATTTTTCGCAAATCATTGCCCATATAAGCTAAAGTGGCAATTGGTCTATACAATGGTTTAATATTCACCATTCTAGTCACATAACGCCCCAACCCAATACCACGAAAAAAAGGTATTAAATATTCCTGAGTTAAACGGGAACTGGGTATTTTATGATAAATTTCCATTGCGCCATTATACCAAACTTCCCAACCAGCTTTTTGGATATAAGACAACATCTCTATATCTTCACCAGTCAGCATATTACCTGCTATCCGACCAGTTAAAATTGGTTGATTTGGTACACTTTCTAGCCAAGCTTGACGACGCACCACAAGCCCAGCCGATGGTGGTAGTAATTTTTTGCGTACTTCATATAGCCGAGGTAAGTTTCCTCGTTCTGTAATTGCTAAAAATGGAGCAAGTCTAGCAAAGTTTTTTGGTGGTTCTACTTCCCAATCAGCATGAATTTGGCTACCATAAGCCCCAGCTTGGGGATATTTTTGAGCAAAACTATAAGCTGCTGCTACCCAGTTTGATACCGGGTAATTATCATCATCTAAAAAACCGATTAATTCACTTTCAGCTACTGCAATTGCGTGTTTTCGGGCATAAGCTGCACCTTGCTTCGGTTCAAAGCAGTACTTTAAAGGATAAAAACATTGCCAATTTTCTTGATAGCTTTTGATAACTTGAGCCGTATTATCTGTGCTGTTATTATCTACGACAATTATTTGCCAAGAAAAATTTTCCGTATCAATTTGGTTGCGTAACTTTTCTAGTAGTTCAGGTAAACGAGTTGCACCGTTGTAGGTTGGTATAGCCACGGTAAAATCAAATTTATCAGGCATAGCTTACCGATTTAATTTCAATAAATTTTTTCGCCCTAATTTACTAATATATAATTAGTATAATTAGGGATAGTTTACGACAATTTTTTAAGCAGCTACAAAATTGATAGATAAAACTAATTAATCTACTCTTGATTTTTATTTCAATTATCCTATGTGGAATCTGTTTTGTATAGCGTATTTATACGTATTTTTCTTTTGTTTCTTTCAGCACATAACCGAGAGATTTAATTACATTGATCGTCTTTTGCTGTGATCATTGAGCCTAAAAGAGTTTTCACTATTACACATCGCTTCATATCATTAGCTGATGCGGAAGTCCCAGAACGTGGTATAACTACAGCTATTTTTAAGCCAGGTGTTTCTTCTTCTTCTGCGCCAAACTTAGCATTTGGCAAACTTCCCATGTAATCAAAGGTAATAGTTTGAGGAGTATCTAAATAATCGTAATCTAAATCTAGATTACCATCATCATCAGTTTCATTTTCATCAGTCAAATTGGTTAAAAGTGCGATTTGTCCCTCTTTAATTCCTAAATCTCCTCCTAGTGTTTGCCATAAAGGACTATCAGAAGATGAATGAACTGCTATCTTGGGAATATTACTATCAGTTTTAAAACTGACGCTGTAATTACGTTTTGTTCTTATAGCTTCTCGATGTGCTTGCTGTAGGGCAGATAAAACAGCATCATTGGCTTTATTTACTCGTTGTCTATTGACAAAACCTAGCCATCCGGGAGCCGCTATAGCTCCTAAAATTCCAATCATCAGAACTACTAATATGAGTTCTACTAAACTAAATCCACCATCTTGTTGGCAATATTCAAGTTCGTACAAACTCTTACTATAGCAGCGCTGTTTTATTCTGCCATTATTTCTACAGTTATTTAATACTTTAAAAGTCATATTTTTCATAATTAGCTACCATTTATAAATCTTTTTAAAATCAGTATTTACCTAGTAAATAAGAAACTGCGTCCTTGTACTTGTGTACTTGTAGTTGGATAATAAGTCCTCTTGCTCTCGTTGTAATCTAAATTATTACTTTGCAGACGAGCCAGCGCATTACCCCTTAAAAATACTTGTGCTGTTATTTTATCTGCTTCAACACAAGCATAAAATCCGGTCATTTTAGCAGTATTACGAGTATTCAAGCTGTCTGGTATGGTGGAAGTACAAGCTTTTGGCGGCGCATCATTTGTGATTGTTTGGTCAATAAAATCAACAAGTACTTGAGGAGAATCAGAATAACTAACATCTGTTACTACATCATCTGCATCAGTGTACTGGCGGAGTCTTTTCCAAGCTTTCATCTTGTCGTGTATTGAACCTACTACATCAAGGTTAAATGGGGCAAAACCTCCACTAGGACAATAACCACTGACATACTTGTTACTATATCCTAGACAACTGACACCACTTGCGGTGTTATCCTCCACACCATCTCTAATTTGCCATCTGGTAATGCGAGCAGCATTAGACCAAGTAGTGTTACTATCTTTTACTAAGTAATAGGCGACCAAAGAGTACACGAAAGTATCATCTTCCCCCCCACCAACGGGAATTGCGCCTTGAATCAATTCTCGTTTCCAAAAAACAAGTACAGGAACTCTATCAGTTGCAGTTGGGCTAGGTAATTCATCTTTGATTGCATCTATCCCTTCTGCATCATAAATATATAACGCTTGTTGTAAATCACGGGAGATATAATCCAATGCAGATTGGATTTCCTGCTCAGAATTAGCCTTAGCTTGCTCTTGACGATCTGTTGCCAGTATATTAACCATGAATCCTAGTAAAGGTGTGATTACCAGGAATGCGATGAGCATGGCTACGAGTAATTCAATCAAGGTAAAACCGCTAACTGGTTGAACTACCTTAGAGCTTTTCAGTTGATTACTGAGCAGGAATTTTAGTGTCCTCATCATAAGTTCATTGTTCCCTTGAATGAATAGATACACAGCGATTAAATAATGCCAATCATCTTAATGTTTTAGTTACAGGCTCCGTCTACAACACCAAGACGTTGACATAAAGCCCTAAATGAAGTTTCAGCACTACCAATATCAGTTGTCATTTCTATGAGGGGTGATTGGCGACTACCTAATCCACCAGTGAAGGTCATTTGAGTAGTTTTTGTATCGCCGTCACTGGCAGTTATATCTTGAGCAAAATCAATGTCTCCCCGATAAACCCGAATTCCTAAACGGTAGCCATCATTTGCCCCAGAACTTTGAATAATTCGAGCCGCCTGTATGTAGAACAAATTATCAGCATTGGCAGAACAATCTGGATCATCAATAATGCCATTCTTTTTAAAACAATACAATTGCGTTGAATTTGCGGGAACTCCCATTTTGCTAATGTTAATTAAATAGTCCTCGGTATCATCTTCAACGTTTCTTGCTTCATTTGTTAGTAATGTTTCAATTGTCTGTGGCGGAGCAATTGATCCTGTTCTAACGCCATCAATGTATGTTCTTACAGCTTGTGTTGCTAGTTCGATTCGGCGAGCTTGAACTCTGGTTGCTGTAGAAAGAACGATGACAGGCGCGATCGCTGTTAGTAAAATAGCAGCAACAACCAATGCTACAATCGACTCAATAATAGTAAACCCAGATTCATCACCAGGGCAGCTATTCTGCTGTTGTTTTTGCTTAATCATTGCTAATTACCAGGTTCTAAAATTTTATTCTTACGGGCAAGAAGAAGGAAGTTGATCTGTATCAATTGCATAGGGAGTACCAGTGGCAGTTGTTTTTGCACACAACAAAGTTTTTACCCAAGGATCATCTCGGCCAACTTCTCGGAAGAACTCATCTGGCAGATCCTCTGGAGTTCTCACCAATTTTTGGGCAAACAAATCAGGTGCCTGGGAAAGCAACCCTACATCATAACCCCATTGCCGTGTAGGAGCTATGTAAAAAGGCGCTCTACCACTGTTACCAGTAATTGGATATGACCCTGATAACAATGATCTGAATGGACCAGTAGCATAGGCACTGCGCTTGAATTGGATAAAAGAGCCACTAATCCTTGCCTTGACAGCAACGCTAGGTTGGTGCCAGTTCTCGATAAACCGCACAAAGTTATGCAAGCCACCATTATCTTCAGTGGGGCGTGCAGGGGTATCTCCTGCTGCTGCGGCTAAATTGAATGTCGTTTCTGTAGCTATTTGTAGCCAATTTTCCGTAGAGCCAGTGTTTATAGCGGTTGTGTTGTTTTGACTAGTGTTATTTGTCGGGTTTTGAATTTGTAAAACTGGCGATAGTCGTGGATTATTGGTTGTACCTGCTAATGTAAAATTTGGACGAGTATCATCATTGTTTCCAGTGGTTCTAAACCACAAGGCATTATTTTGTGAAGTTGGTCTATTAGTTGAACTGAAAGAGTTTAGAGGGAATTGATTGATCTTTCCATCTTTGATGCCCAAAATAGTTGTTGTTGAATCTAATACACCACCTGCTGAACGCTTAAAAGCAACCCGACGGGGGTAACGCTTGTAATCATTATCAGTTGGTAATCGAGCTGTTGTCCCTGCTTTATGAGTATCGATATCAAAAAGAGTTGTATCAAAAACAATCTCTGATACATCTGATGTTTTTATTCCTGTTATACCCATTACTGGTACTCTTAGCCACCAGTCATTTGCTGGATCGCATTCAGAGACAGGTAGCTTTGGACAAACTTCCATTAAATACTCTGGAGCATTTTTCCTTCTCTGTATTGGTGTGACAAAGTTGTTGAGGTAGGAACTAAAGACATCTGGGAAATTGGTTGTTTCGTCATACCAATCAGCGTTGGTAACGTAAGAGTTGGGAAAAAAACCATTCTCTGTAAAACTGGTAATGGAATTTTGATCGCCCAAATTATTATTTAGGTCATAGTCTCCCTCATTGCGGAAACCTTCGCGGAAGTTATTAGAAAGTAGGGTGATGGCATCAGATAACACACTTGCAGGTCGCCATTGGTCCCCAGTATTACAACTCGGTAGTCTTGGGTCACCTGAACGACAAGCAAACTGAGGATTACGTTGAGCAGCTGTGCGGGTATAGAAATTACCCCAGTTATCTGTCAAGTCTGTGGTGAATTCTTCTTGGTCATGTTTATTAAAGTCACCCTTAATGTATACAGGCAAGTTTGAGGCTAGAATTAAGCCTCTTTCCACATCCCTATAACTATTTGTACGCCAAATTTTTTCACCCTCGGTCAACATAATGGCGTTAGGACGGCGAGTCGGGTCTAGGATGAAATCTACTGGACTTTCTGTTTCCTGGTTGTTTCCTGCTGGGGCGCTCAAATCTAAAAGTGCATCATCACGAGTGGCGTAAATAATACCGCTATTAGGAAGTAAGTATTCTGTTGCTATTGTGACACCACCACTGATAGTTGTTCCTCTCAGAGCATTAATATCCAATACAGTGGCGCGAATTTCTAGGGGTTGACGCTCTAGGTTGGGAAGGTTGTAGTCTGCTGCTGGTGGTACAATAGCGCCACCTTCTGCATTTGTAAATGTTTCTAAAACCAATGGTGTATCAACTGTATTATCTGAGTGAACCGCCTTAATCTGTCTGGCATCAAGAAAAGCTGTTTCCTTAATTGCACCGTGAGGAATCACAAGAGGACTCTGAACGGCAATAGTGCCATCTAAAATTTGTAGGGCGCAAAGTGCAGATTCAACCGCAGACCTTTCGGAGAGACTACGATTAGCAGCAGTTTTGCCCAAAGCTATTTGGAGTGGCTCATTCACTAAACGTCCATTGGGATACTCTAATTCGGCTTGATAACTCAGCACATTTGCATAAGTAGTTTCACCCGTTGCAATATTAGGAATATCGTAAACTATACCGTTGTTAGAACTACCATCATTTAGACCATCCCCGACTTCTATGCCTGAAACATCAGGTAGACCTGTTCTATTTCTAGCTCGATTTTCGTCCGTAGGATCATAGTAACTACTAACACAAGCAATAGGTGCGGGTGCTGTTTGGCTGTAGCTTGCAACGTTGTAGTGATAAACCGCAGTTGCCCGCATCCGCAGATAGGGAGTGTTGGCTGGTAGTTGAATTACTGGATCTATACCGCCAGCAGCAGTTGCAGCTGTCGGAGAAGCAACTGGCATCATGTCTGACCAAATTTTGTCAGATGCTGAAGAGTAATTATCTGTAGTATTAAAACCATCAGGTAAATAAATACCAGCACCAGTCACTACACGCAAACCACCAACTGGATCTTGTGGATTAGTTGGTACTTTGGCTGCTGCTAATTCCCAATCTTGATCTCGGCTTGTGGCTCCCAAATCAGCCAGTGCTTCTATGCGAGTGCGACGAGTTCGAGTTCCATCTCCATCGTCCCATTTGATACCAGCAATTTCTTGAGTATCTTGTGGATTTGTACCAACAAAACTGCTTCCGTTCCACCAAAGTTCAGGTAGATTGTTACCAATCAAAACCCTGTCACCCAAAGTTTGCTCTTTAGCTATGATTTGTCGTTTAATTGGTTCAGTCGCAGCAGGTAGAAGCTTGTCAGTATTGATATTCAGTGCCAATTCAGTATAACCAGTCCCCGTTTGACCATCACTGAAATCAGTGGGATATATCCAAGGATCTGGCGGACGTAAAGTGTTACCGCTTCCTTCTAGTACGTCATCTTCCGTATAACCATCCACAGCATCGCCATTAAATCCAACTTCTGCGTAAGGTACGCGACGAGTACGCCTTCTAAAGTAAATTCCTAGTTGTCGTCTACGGAATCTTAGAGTGTCGTCAGCGGTGAAACTTGGTAAACTACTCTGATCTGTCTGAATGCCATCTTTTACTTCCTGTGGGTCAGTGGTGTCAAGATTAGCCATCTGAGCGTTAACTAACAAATTGATGCGTTCTACATAGGCTAGGCTGTTATATGCTATGGTTGATGGACCTGCAGTGACTGATTTGTTATCCTTAATACTAGTATTTGTACCAGTTTGAGTCGGATTAACTCCGTTACCTTGGTACAAATGCAACACAGCACTGGTATCTAAGTCAGTAGCATCCGTAAAACCTCCCGCGCCTAAGTTTCCACCAATAATAATTTTGGCGTTGTCATCGTCGTAGAAACAGGAATCCTTACTGCTAACTTGATATAGCCTGACAGCAGCACTGTTTACTCCCCCAGTAATGAAATTACTATTAGTAAAAATCCGACCGTTCAGGTTGAAGTCGGTACCAGGAGCAAGTGCAATATCGTCTTCATAAACAACAGCATTATTAACTATGGGAAGTTGCACTCGGTCTTGTTGATACTCTATGGCAGAAAAGCCTCGATTACCTTGATAACGTTCATAATTACCTGTTTGGTCACTAGTAATCGGAACGGTTGCCGTGTAAACAAAAAAGCTTTTCTTCAATTTACCTGCGATATTAAACCAGCCAGTATTGCCTACCAAGGTGGCACTTGTTCCTAAAGTATCAGCGCAATTTGCACTGGCACTACCCGCACTCATCGGTGGAGTTCTTGCTTCCAGTGGATTTCTAGCACGGTTTTCACTATCAAGGGGGGTTTTGAAGTAAATTCCGTAAAGAGTGTAACTATCGAATTTACCGTTGTTGTCGGTATCGACTGGGTATCTCCAGACTGTATTCAGAGTTTCCTCGTCCTCGGATTCACTCTCAAGTTTCAAAGGTGTTTCATCACCGAACGTATATTCAGGTAAATTTCCAGCTAAAGTGTTCTCTAGTGCTATATCTGTTGGTGTAGCGCGTGGTAGTCGTCCGTCTTGAAATAGTTTGTCTATTTTCGCTCTAGCCCGATCAATTGCTGGTGCGGCAGCGTTTAGAACAGCCTGATTAACTCTGACATTACTAGCATTTTTGGAGCGTTCAAAAGAGCGGAATAAAATTGCCGTTGTCAGCAGTACAACTACTATCGATACCATTGCCACTGTTGGCAACACAAAACCAGCATTTGCAGAACTTCGTCGTCTCTTGGTGACAAATAAAGTTCGTAGTAGCCAAACAATTTTCTTTTTAATTACAGATAAAAAATTCTTACTAACTTGTTTAGTTATTTTATTGATTATCTTGACTAGCTGGCGTTTTCGAGTCATGGCTGCTTTCCTGTCAAGTGGTTGGTTAAGGTTTTATTGTGCTTTCGCAATTACAGGTTATGCCTGCTTACATTTACTACAGGCGATTTTGGAGTTTTGTTTATAACAAGTTTTCCTATGGAACTAACTCACAAAAAAATGCAATATCAACACATAAAAAATGGTTGTTTAAAGTTATATCATTGATAAAGTTTTTAGATTTTAAGGAAAATACTGATTTTTGCTAGAAATTTAATTCATGAGCTATAAAGTTAACAACTACGTAATTTCCCTTATACTTTGCCAAACTGTATTTCTACAGCAGTCAAGTATATAGATATAGTGAGCGGAGTAATCTTATACTACCCATTTGTTAAAAAAAATATATCAAGTACAGATAAAGTCATATGAAGGAATTAAAAAACCCCCCCAAAAAGGGGAGGTTGTTGTGGTAACTATTCTCTTGTGTCAAGTCCCGTTAATTATTCCAGGAAGCTGTGACACAGGTCATTTTGTGCATAATAAATATAAATATTGTGCGGTAAGCTCTTTGGACTCCCCATAACAACAAGAAAATTATCATGCACTATTTTAACTGTGTCAGTCTACACCTTGTTTAAAAGCTTAGTAATGATTCAGATTAATTCCAGCTTCTTTCGCCATTGCTTCTAAACCTTTGATTTCAATAGTTTTGATGGCTTTGGTGGACAGCTTCATTCTTACCCAGCGATTTCCACCAGCCCACCAAACACGCTTGTTTTGCAGATTGGCGTGCTGAAGGCGTTTGGTACGACGGTGAGAGTGAGAAACTGCAAAGGCGTTATTTGCTTTTTTACCAGTTAGTTCGCAGCGACGAGACATAACAACTATCTCCAAATTTACTATTTTAATACAACCTTTCTATTTTAGTCCGCATCCGGATTTAAACGCAGACGGACGCGGAGGTAAACGCAAAGGTACGCGGAGGATTTTTATTTGCTGGCTTGTTCTGTTAGCTTAGTCAGCACGTCGTTGGAACGTTCGACGAAGGATTTCATTCCTTCAGCGTCAAATCCTTTTTGAGACATCAGGGCTAAGTCATAGACGTGTTGGCAAATCATATTCACTAAGGGATTTGTGGATGACTGACCATCATCCTGAATAATACTACCTTGGTTCAGGGTTGCCAGATTTTGAATCAGGGGATGAGCGGTATTTACCAACAAAATGTGATCTTCAGGAAAATCTGCATTCTGCTGCTGCATCATGGCGTTCATTTCCCGTAGACGGCGCATAATTTCTGGTAAAAGTACCATCGCTGGTGGTGTCCCTTGAGGATCGTCTGATTTCAGGGCTTCGGTACGGATGTTGAGTTTGGGTTTGTTGAGGGATTTCTCAAATAATTCTTTGATTACCTCACTTTTGGTTTTGTTGGTTGTGGGGTCAACTATTTCGCCGGTTTTGTCTTGTTCTAGCAGGGTGTTATCTAAGTCGGAATCTACTCGCGTAAATTTGACATCGGAGTATTCCCGTTCGAGGAAGTTGATAAAGTGGGTGTCGATGAAGGAGTCCATGAATAGGACTTCTAAGCCTTGGTTTTTGTGCAGTTCTATGTATGTAGATTGGCTGGTTTCATCAGTGCTGTAAAATACTCGGTTTTCGTTACGTTCTTTGTTACGTTCTAAGTATTCTTTCAGGGTTGTATATGGAAGACTCGATGAGTTGGCGGCGACATCTTGCCACACATCGCTTTCGGAAGACTGTACCTCTACGGCTGGGGCTTCGACTTTTTCCCCTAGTTTGGCTGTGGTGCGGAAGACGATGATGTCTTGAATTTGTTTTTTGAATTTCTCATCGTTGAGAACACCAAATTTTACAAATGTGCTGAGGTCTTTCCAGGCACTGATATATTGTTCGCGGTTATCGCGGTATAGTTCTTTAAGGCGATCGCCTACTTTCTTCGCTATATAATCGCCTATTTTCCGCACAGTGCGATCGCCTTGCAATGCACTCCGGGATACATTCAAGGGAATATCAGTGCTATCAATCACACCCCGCATGGGCATCAGGAATTGTGGGACAATCTCTTCGCAGTTGTCACTGACAAAAACTTGATTGCAAAATAGCTTGGTTTGCCCTTTGGTCACATCCACATCGGGGCGCATTTTGGGAAAATACAAAATCCCGTTGATGATAAAGGGATAATCAGTATTTAAATGTACCCACAGTAAGGGTTCTTCCTGAAATGGGTAAAGGTAGCGGTAAAACTCTAAGTAATCTTCTTCACTTAGGTTATTAGCAGACTCCCGCCAGGGTGCTTTTTGCTGATTTAATATTTCACCGTCCAGTTTGATTGGCACTGGCATGAAGTCGCAGTAAGTCTTGACAAGATTCTTAATTCGTGCTGCTTCTAAAAATTCTTCTTCCTCTCCTTGGAGAGTGAGAGTAATAGTAGTACCGCGAGTTGTGCGCCCCGAATCATCTATGGTGAACGCCGGAGAACCATCACAAGTCCAGTGAACAGCTTGCGCCCCTTCTTGGTATGAGAGAGTATCAATATCTACTTTTTGCGCCACCATGAAGGAGGAGTAGAAACCCAGACCAAAGTGACCGATAATTGGTTGATCTGATTTGCCTTCATACTTGTGAATAAATTCTTCAGCACTAGAGAAAGCTACCTGATTGATATATTTCTTAACTTCCTCTGCTGTCATCCCAATACCGTTATCGCTAATGGAAAGGGTTTTTTTATCTTTGTCGATAGCCAGTTGGATTTCTGGTTCACCGATGTCTCCGGCAAATTCGCCAGCGCGGGAGACCATATTCAGCTTTTGAATGGCATCTACAGCGTTGGATACCAGTTCCCGCAAGAAGATTTGATGGTCTGAGTACAGAGACTTCTTGATGATTGGGAAAATATTCTCAGTATGAATACTGATAGTGCCTTGTTCTAGCATGGTGATCTGTTTGTTGTAGTTGCAAAGATAATTCTGAATATCAATTTTCCGTGATTATCTGTTGTTATGGGTAAGGAATGCCTCTTAAATTTTATTCGGATTTCACTACCATCAGGAGGAAGCACTGTTGAAATTATTGATGCAGGTTGCTATAGATAGCTGCTAATTCTGCGGCTTGCATACTTACAGTACGAACAGGTTTAATCCCTTGGCGCAGTTGTTGCAGTAAATTGGCATCTGTTGCTAACATCTGCAAAGCTTCAGTCCAAGCCTGGATGTCATTCGCTGGAACTAACCAACCATCAATACCATGTCGTACCAGTTCAGCAATCCCGCCCAAATTAGAACCTATTACAGGTAAAGATAAAGCATGAGCTTCTAAAACTACTAATGGACCAGTTTCTAGCCATTGGGAAGGTACAGCCAACATATCGTAATTGGCTAAAATCTGAGGAATTTCTGCTCTTGTTAGTTGTTTTTCTACACAAATTCGAGGATCATCACCAATCATCTGCAAGATTTTTTTGCGATATTGTTCATCTTGGGGTATTGCATGAATAACTAACTCAATGGGAATTTCCAGGGGTAAATTTTTAATAGCTTGTACTAATATATCGACACCTTTATTTATATCCCAGCGACCTAAAAAAATAATTTTCAAAGGTTCACTTTGCTGCCTTACTCGTGGTAATTTTGCTTGTGTAGGATAGGAGATGCCACATCGGCTAAGAACCAGTTTTTCTTTAGGGATGCCGTTGATGAGTAAAGCTTGATATAGCCAATCACAAACTGCTACAATCCGATCAGCATATTTTGCCATTGCTTGCAGACTTTGTTGACGAGCTGCAACATAACCAGGAATAACGAAAGGACGAACAAATTCTCCTAAATCACCTTTGTTTAATGAAGCAGGAAGATAGGCGCTCGTAGGCAAAGCTAGACTACTTAAAATAGGTTGGGGCAGATAACTCAAGGATTTGACTATTGCCGCAGGTAACTTGTTGCTGAAAGTATCAGCACATTTAGAACAGCGCACTATATCAATTTTACCGTTACAAACTTTTTCTCCATTGAACATTAAAGTAGTGCGTTGGCAAATTGGGATAGGATAATGGATTGTTACCACCGTCGCCATGCCTAATTTTTTAGCCAAGCGCAGATGCGGTAAACCACAATAGACTTCCCAATGGTGCTGATGATATATATCTGCTTGTTGGTGAGATAGCCAATTAGCAAAATGCTCAAATTTACCATGAGGAAATTGCCCGTGGTTCGGTTGAGTTTTGGGTGAGGGAAATACAGGATAGCGATAAACTTCTACATCATTAAACTCGTAATTTTTTTCTGTTCTGGAACCGTTACTAGCGGCTGCTATTGTGACTTCGATATTATGCGATCGCAGTTTTGGTAGTAATTCGGTTAAGTTGACTTGAATACCTCCACATTTATCTGGGAAATAACGAGCAAGAGCGTGGATCGCCTTCATAATAGAGTGTCCAGAATAGTCAATCGGATCTTGCTATTGTATTCGCTGTAATATGAATTACCTAGTAATACTTCTGTATTCTATAAAGCTACAGATTTCCTTAATTTCTCTCAAGGAATAAAATTTTATGTCTGTTCGCGTAGCGTCTCGTAAAGAGGGGTTTGAAACTAAATCTGGTAAAGCCAAGAAAAGTAATCGTCATCAGCCAAAACCAGAACAGGTGGCATCAATTGAAGCTATACAACAGTGTTTGGTGGAGAATTTTGGAGACATCAAAGACCCAAGAGTAGAGCGAACAAAGAAACATCAACTCACCGATATTCTGGTGATTGCGATTCTGGCAGTGATAGGCGGAGCGCAAGGGTGGGAAGACATTGAGAACTACGGGATCAGCAAGCAAAAGTGGTTAGAAAAATTTTTAGCATTACCAAACGGAATCCCTTCGGATGACACCTTACGAAGGGTATTTGAGTTCATCAATCCAGAAGAATTAAATCGTTGTTTCTTAAAATGGGTAGAAACCCTAGTGACAAACATGGGAGGAGAAATAATTCCCATAGACGGAAAGACAATCAAGGGGTCTTACGACCGAAATCAAGGTAAATCAGCACTGCACGTCGTTAGTGCCTGGGCAAGCGAACAAAATTTGGTGCTGGCACAGATGAAGGTAAAAGACAAATCCAATGAGATTACAGCAATTCCGGCATTATTAGAACTACTAGATATTACAGGAGCTATTATCACCATTGATGCAATGGGGACTCAAACCGAGATTGCCAAAAAGATTATTGTCAAGCCTGATTGAGATGCTCTTACCCTGACCCAGAAGGAGGTTTGCCTACAGTAAGGGGAAGAGAGGGCTAAAGCCCCCACTACGAGCTTTTTTACTCCAACACTTTTACAGTGGATGGTGAGATGGTGACTTTCACCGGCATGGTTTTACTGAAACTTAAACCCTGGTCTTCTTTCTCGATGAAAATCGTGTCTCCAGGGATAAATGTATTCTCTAATAATTTGGTGGCTAGAGGGTTTTCTACTTCTCGCTGAATTGCCCGCTTCAGGGGACGTGCGCCGTAAACTGGATCATACCCTGCTTCTACTAAGTAATCACAGGCGGCGGCGGATATCTCAAAGGAGATTTTCTGGTCTCGCAGCAGTTTTTCGACCCGCTTCAGTTGGATGCGGATGATATGGCGCATCTCGGTACGGCTGAGGGCATGGAAGAGAATGATATCATCGACACGGTTGAGAAATTCGGGGCGGAAGTGCGATCGCAGGGCATCTGTTACCCTTGTCTGCATCATATCATACTTTGTATCATCACCAGAAACATCTAATATATATTCGCTACCGATGTTACTAGTCATGACTATGACTGTATTCCGGAAATCTACGGCTCTGCCTTGAGAGTCAGTAATTCTCCCATCATCTAAGACCTGCAATAAAATATTAAACACATCTGGGTGGGCTTTTTCTACTTCATCCAGTAACACCACGGAATAGGGATGACGACGCACAGCTTGGGAAAGTTGACCGCCTTCTTCATAACCCACATATCCGGGAGGCGCACCCACTAAACGGGAAACCGAGTGTTTTTCCATATACTCGGACATATCCAAACGTACCAAGGCATCATCAGAGTCGAAGAGAAACTGTGCTAAAGCACGGGCTAATTCGGTTTTACCTACTCCTGTGGGTCCCATAAACAAAAATGAACCAATGGGACGACCGGGATCTTTCATCCCTGCACGGGCGCGACGAATGGCGGCGGATACTGCGGCTACGGCTTCATGTTGTCCTATAACTCGTTGATGCAAATGATTTTCTAGTTGCAGTAATTTGTGGCGTTCTGATGCCAAGAGACGATTTACGGGTATACCTGTCCATTTGGCGACAATTTCGGCGATGTCAGACTCTGTGACTTGTTCTCGCAGCAGAGTAGCACCTTGATTTTGAATTTCTAATAGTTGGGCTTCTTTGGCTTCGCGATCGCGCTGCACTCCTTCCAATTTGCCATACTTCAATTGGGCAGCTTTATTCAAATCATAAGCTCTTTCTGCCTGCTCAATTTGCACTCGCAAAGCATCTTCTTCTTTCTTTAAGGTACTGATAGCCTCTAATAACTGCTTTTCACCTTGCCATTGTTCATTAAATTCTTGCTGTTTTACGGTCAAAGTGGCAATTTCTTGCTCAATCCGCTCAAAACGCTCCCTAGCTGGTGCAGTTTCCTTTTCTTCCCCAGCCAACGATAGCTTTTCCATTTCCAGCTGCATCAAGCGGCGGTCAATGGTTTCCAATTCGGCGGGTTTGGAGGTAATCTCCATTTTCAACTGGGCGGCGGCTTCATCTACCAAGTCAATGGCTTTATCTGGTAAAAAGCGGTCAGCAATATAACGGGCTGACAATGTGGCCGCAGCGACTAAAGCCGAGTCAGAAATTTTCACATTGTGGTGAACTTCGTAGCGTTCCTTTAATCCCCGGAGAATGGAAATGGTATTTTCCACACTGGGCTGATCGACAAATACTTGCTGAAAACGCCGTTCCAAGGCGGCATCTTTTTCAATGTGCTTGCGGTATTCATCCAGTGTGGTCGCACCAATACACCGCAATTCGCCCCGCGCCAGCATGGGTTTGAGTAAATTCCCGGCATCCATCGCCCCTTGTTGGCTGGAACCAGTCCCCACAACGGTGTGCAGTTCATCAATAAATAGGACAATTTGACCGTTAGATTCCGTCACTTCTCGGAGAACTGCTTTCAGGCGTTCTTCAAATTCGCCCCGCAATTTCGCCCCAGCAATTAAACTGCCGATATCTAAAGAAATCAACTGGCGATTTTTCAGAGATTCCGGCACATCTCCATTTACCATACGCTGTGCTAGAGCTTCCGCGATCGCAGTTTTACCCACCCCAGGTTCACCAATCAGCACAGGGTTATTCTTACTCCGGCGAGATAACACTTGAATTACCCGGCGAATCTCGTCATCCCGCCCAATTACTGGGTCTAATTTCCCCGCTTTGGCTTGTTCTGTTAAATCTCTACCAAATTTTTGCAAAGCTTCATAGCGAGATTCTGGGGTTTGGTCTGTCACTTTTTGGCTACCGCGCACATTTTTGATATTAGCTTCTAACTTGGCGCTATCCGCGTTAAAAGCTTTGAGTATCCGCCGTCCGATACGTTCATCTTCAGCGAAAGCCAAAATTATATGTTCTACTGAGATGTAGGCATCCTGCATCCTCACCTTAACTTCTTCCGCCTTATCCAGTAATACATCTAAGTTACGCCCCAGATAAAGCTGATCACTTTTACCAACTTTCGGCTGACGCTGGGTAAACGCTTCTAATTGCTGTTGCAAGCGGACAGGATCAACTTCAGCGCGAGCGAAAATGCGGATCGCTAAACTGGTAGGTTCTTGTAAAAGGGCAATAATTAAATGTTCAACGTCTAGTTGCTGTTGTTGATATGCGCGGACTATATCCTGAGATTTGACAATTGCTTCCCAGGCTGTATCAGTAAATTTATTGGGATCTGTAGGCTGCATTTTTAAGGATTTTAGATTTAGGATTTTTAGAAAAGTTGCTGGGATGAGGAACTGGGAAGGGCGTAGAAGTATCAGACGCGATCCTGTCAGTAGCTGTGGATGACAATAGTTTTACCTCATTTTGATATTTTGCCAGTATCCACCTCCCAAAACATTATCCAAAGATTAACAATATGTATCAGCTTGTATCTGCGGTGGCAATGTAGGATGCTTCATATATCTAATTTAAAACTAAAATATCGTTATGCGGGAACTTTAGCAGATTGGATGTACTTGAGCCTCTAGACTCCCCAGAACAGGCAAGACTTGTACTGAGCTTGTCGTAAAGCCTACGGCATAGCTGCGCTTACCGCGTAGCGTGGCGTTAGCCATAGTATGCCTGTTCCACAAGGAAATCATCAGAGTTGGGAATGTTTTGACACTCCCCACGACTAAAAGTCGGGGGATTCTTGAAGAGTCCACAAAGGAACTTTCAATGGTGCTGGCAAAAACACCCTAGACGCTTAAAACAATTACCGATCATATCTGTATTGCAATTGCGCTTACTTTTGAATTTTTTAACGCTTTCCGAGTCCATCACAACGCCAATTAGGTACGCTCAACATCCTGCCATTATTCGCCCTTTAACTATTCCGCATCAAGGCGGATATGTCCGATGCCGGGATTGCTCCGCACTAGGATGGTTCAACGCGTAGATGGTTGTTCTTACTTGCTTTTTCTGACTACGATTATACCAGTGGCTGAAGCCACACAATCGTTTCACAGGATTTTTAAATCCCTACCGACTTATCCCCATGTCTGAAGCCAGGGGCTTGCGTCTCGTTCTTTGGTCAGATATCTCATTTGTTGACCAGTTGTTCTGCTGATTCTTGTTTTGCGGCTGAATTTTGACTTTTCAGTTGAATCAGTTCTACTTTATACCCATCTGGATCTTCCACAAAAGCAATGACTGTAGAACCGTGTTTCATTGGCCCTGGTTCCCGTGTCACTTTACCGCCCAGCTGTTTAATTTCTGCACAGGTGGTATAAATATCATCAACACCAAGAGCAATATGACCGTAAGCGTTACCCAAGTCGTATTTATCTACTCCCCAGTTATAAGTTAGTTCGATCACGCTGTGATCACTTTCGTCACCATAGCCGATAAAAGCTAAGGTAAATTCTCCGCCTGGATAGTCTTTTCTCCGCAATAGTTTCATCCCCAGGACATCACAGTAAAATTTTAAAGACTCGTCCAGGTTGCCGACCCGTAGCATTGTGTGTAGTAATCGCATATTCACCTTCGCTTTAATTATTCTATTTTATCTCCCATCAGCGATTTACACATAAACAGCGTCTAGGTGTGCTTCTATCTATTCGACTATTGCGAATTCGGTTTGTAAAAGTTACAACATTAATGAATATATGTAATATTTTTGATTTAGGAATGCCACAGTACGATTTATTTCACAATCAAGTTAAAAATGCTCTGACCAAAGATGGATGGGTAATTACCGATGACCCGTTTATACTAGAATATAAAGGTTTACGTTTATATGCGGATTTGGGAGCAGAAAAGTTATTTGCTGCCCAGAAGATGCAGCAAAAGATCGTGATTGAAATAAAGGTTTTTAACAGTCCTTCACTAATTACAGAATTAGAAAAAACATTAGGACAATATAATATTTATGTTAGTTTAATAAAAAGGATTAATCCAGAACGTAAATTATATTTAGCAATTCCTGAAGCTGCTTATCAAGATTTTTTTCTAAAACCAGCTATTCAAGATATTTTGAGTGACCAACAACAGATTAATTACATTATTTTCGATCCAATTCAGGAGGTAATTGTACAATGGATAAATTAGAACAATACAGACAAATTCTAGTTAGCATTGTAAAAAAACACGCTAAATATAAACCTAGTCATGGTAAAATAGAAGGTTTATGTGTTTGTGATCAAGAATCTGATAATTATTTATTAATGGATACAGGTTGGGATAAAACTGGTAGGGTTCATGCAGTTGTATTTCATCTGCGAATTATTGATGGAAAGGTATACATTGAATGGGATGGTACAGAAAGGGGGATAACTGCGGAGTTATTGGAATTAGGAGTAGCAAAGGATGATATTATTTTAGGATTTATTCGTCCTGAATATCGGCAATTTACAGATTTTTCTGTAGCTTGAGATAGTTTTTTATTGAAAATAAATAATTGATTCCATTTTAATAAGTTGCAAAATCGAAACCGTTAGCTCTCTAGTCACTTTGACTTCAAAAGAGCGATACCTGCGGTAAGCTAACACTTTTCTGTATCTATGGAAAATACAGGACAATTACAGTATAATATAAATAAATTTACACCTAAGTTCTATGAAATTAATAGAAATTTTACCCTCACTGCAAAAATTATCTCATCAAGAAAAAATCAAAGCTATTCAATTTCTAGCCACCGAATTAGCTCAAGAAGAGCAAAATTTAGGAGCAGAATCACTTGATTATGGTCAAATAGATATAGAATTAAATTTTCAGTCTTTGAGTGAAAAAGACATGATTGAGCAAAGCAAATCTGCTTTAGAAACCTACCTTAGTACAGGTTCAGGAGTCAAACATGAACAAGTCCAGAAATGGGCAAATAGTTTAATAATTCAACAATAATAATGTCTGAGATAGTTTGGACAGAAACTGCCATTAGTGACTTAAATCGTCATTATGATTTTATAGCACTTAGTAATGCTGACGCAGCAGCCCGCGCAATACAAGCAATTGTTACTTCTGGTGGAAGTCTACAACAAAATCCGCGTCGCGGTGCGATTGTAGATGAAATAGCAGGATTGCGAAAGCTTATAAACCTTGTCCATCATGAAAAGTGGAGTTTTTGTCATTGCGACGTAAGGAAGCAATCTCAGCATCTTGACTAAAAACTACAGTTCTCAAAGTAGACAAGGTTTAGTTGCTTTTGGTAAGTATGGCTTTATAATTCACTATGTTATTCTTGAGAATGATGTGATTATTTTACGTATATATCATGGACGGGAAAATAGACCTATTTAATAAGTTGCAAAATCGCAACCGTTAGCTCTCTAGCCACCTTAACCTTAGAATAGCGATCGCCTTTATTATTCACTGATATTTCTTAATCATAAACCCGACTGCGATGTGCAATCATCAGAATAGTTATCTCCTTTAAATTATCATCAATTTCATAAATAACTCGATAATCACCCACCCGATAACGATAATAACCTGATAACTCACCTTTCAGGGCTTTTATATTAGGATAATTACGAGGCTCAATCTTTAAAACCTCAAAACACCTGTCTAATTTCTTTTGTAAAGCACCAGAAGCAGATTCAAAAAATTCTTGAGCATCAATGCTAATAACAACGGTATAATTAATATTTTCGTTTAAGTCGCTCAACGGAAATTACCTTGCCTTCTTCAACATTTTTTTTCGCCTTAGCAAAATCTGCTTTAAAATCATTTATTCTCAATAACTCTTCAGTGGCCTCGTTATCTTCTCTATCTGCCAAATATGCCAGAAAATCAGCAGCAACTAATAATCTTTCTGGTGACAGTTGATCAACATATTCTTGAATTTGTTGACGAATTTCTAATGTATTCATAAATAATCTCTCGGATTTTAAGCAAATTATAACGTAAATAGCTTTTATCGCAGATGGCGCGGATAGTCATCGGTGTTTTACTTATTACCTAGTAATGCCACTTCCACCGTTCGCTATTGGAAATCTTCTTTAATCTCAGCCGATTTAGCCCCGGAAACACATAAACTAACGATTGGGTTATGACTAAACTGTAAAGTCTGAACCCTTAATCACCGTAGACACGAAGGACAAAACACGAATGACTACATTTCTGGATACCGCTATTGATGCAATTGTCGCCCGCGAAATCCTGGACTCACGGGGTAAACCAACGGTTGAGGCTGAAGTACATTTGGCTAATGGGGTTGTGGGACTAGCACAGGTTCCCAGTGGTGCGTCTACAGGCACATTTGAAGCCCATGAACTGCGGGATGATGATAAAAGCCGCTATGGGGGTAAAGGAGTACTCAAGGCGGTACAGAATGTGAATGAGGTGTTAGCACCAAAGTTATTAGGTTTGGATGCTCTCAACCAAGAACTGTTAGACAGAACAATGATTGCTCTGGATGGTTCTGGGAATAAATCTAATTTGGGTGCAAATGCAATTTTGGCGGTTTCCCTGGCTGCTGCAAAAGCCAGTGCTGAGTCTTTGGAGGTTCCCCTATATCGCTATTTGGGCAGTCCTTTATCGAATTTGCTACCCGTACCTTTGATGAATGTGATTAATGGTGGGGCGCACGCTTCCAATAATGTGGACTTTCAAGAGTTTATGATTGTACCTATTGGCGCTCCTTCTTTTAAGGAAGCTTTGCGCTGGGGTGCGGAAGTATTTGCAACTCTCAGTCAGGTATTGGATGAAAAAGGTTTGCTGACTGGTGTAGGTGATGAAGGTGGTTTTGCACCTAATTTGGAATCTAACCAAGTGGCTTTAGAATTGCTGGTAGCGGCGATTAAAAAAGCTGGTTATAAGCCTGGGGAAGAAGTGGCTTTGGCTTTGGATGTGGCTGCTAGTGAGTTTTACAAAAATGGTCAGTATGTCTATGATGGCAAACCCCACTCTCCGGCTGAGTTTATTGATTACTTGGCTCAATTGGTTGACGAATATCCCATTGTATCCATTGAAGATGGTTTACATGAAGAAGATTGGCAAAGTTGGCAATTGCTGACCCAAAAGTTAGGTGCAAAAGTGCAATTGGTAGGTGATGATTTATTTGTCACTAATGCTACCCGCTTACAAAAGGGAATTGAGCAAAAAGCCGCTAATTCGATTTTGATTAAACTTAATCAAATTGGTTCACTGACTGAAACTTTGGAAACCATTGATTTGGCAACTCGCAACGGTTTCCGTTCAGTAATTAGCCATCGTTCTGGTGAAACTGAGGATACCACCATTGCTGATTTGGCTGTGGCGACTCGTGCGGGACAAATTAAGACAGGTTCTTTGTGTCGCAGTGAACGGGTAGCAAAATACAATCGCTTGCTACGTATTGAACATGAATTAGGCGATCGCGCGGTTTATGCTGGTACTGTGGGTTTAGGCCCTAAGTAGAAGAGGCAGGGGGGCAGGGGGCAGGGAGCAGGGGGGAGGTTTTTTTGCAATTCCCAATTCCCAATTCCCATTCCCCAGTCGCGATTACGGATAAAATCCCAACTTGGGCAAACCCAAGGTTTCATCCCAGCCCATCATCAGGTTCAAACACTGTATTGCTTGACCCGCCTGTCCTTTAATCAGGTTGTCAATGGCTGACATGACAATTACTCGACCTGTGCGCGGGTCAACTTCTACACCGATGTAACAAAGATTGCTACCACACGCCCACTTGGTTTGAGGATAAATGCCACTGTTGCATATTCTCACCCAAGGGGCGTTGCGATAGAAGGCTGAAAAAATGGTAATTAAGTCATCTCGCACTAATCCGGGATCGCGGAGTGTGGCATATACTGTGGCTAAAATCCCCCGCACCATTGGGATCAGATGGGGGGTAAATTGAACTGTGACTTCGTGACCTGCTAAATCACTACAAATCTGCTCAATTTCTGGGGTGTGACGGTGACGACCCACACCATAAGCTCCTAATGAGTTATCAGCTTCAGCTAGTAATAAGTTGACTTTGCCTTGTCTGCCGCCGCCAGATGTGCCGGACTTGGCATCGATAATGGCGGTTTCGGGGACGATTAAGCCTTGTTTGAGCAGAGGCGAAAGGGCTAAGAGGCTGGCGGTGGGATAGCAACCCGCACAGCCAACGAGCTGGGCTTCGGCAATGCGATCGCGGTAAAGTTCCGGTAACCCATATACTGCTGTAGCGGCTGTTGTGCGATCGCTTCTGGGAGTACCATACCAATTGGTGTAAGTTGTCAAATCGCTGAATCGATAGTCGGCACTCAAATCGAGTACCTTACAGCCTTTTTCACACAATATCGGGGCAATTTGGCAAGCCAGACCATTCGGTAAAGACAGAAATACTACTTCACAACGGTGAGCAATTACTTCTGCATCTACTGCTTCTATTGGCAAGTTAACTAGATGAGCTAGATGGGGATAGAGGTCTCCAAAGGATTTACCTGCGCTACTCTCACCGCCTAAATAAACTAGTTCAACTTCTGGATGTTCCATCAGTAATCTGACTAGTTGCACTCCGCCATAGCCTGACGCGCCAACAATTCCAACTGGTACGCGTCTAAAATCACCCATAATTATGAAATCCTTATCCGTTTTTGGTTAATTTGGTTGTCAATTATCAAATATCAGCTAAAAGATGTCAGGCGCACAATACACCAATAACCCTAAATGCAATGTTTTGGCTCTGCTTTGGGTTGTGGCCAGATTCTACACTTTTAGTCGCCCAAATCATCACTTGGGAATATGAATTAAATAACATACAAATTCTGGTTTTTGACCTCACCCCGCCGTTGATTTGTGTCAAAGTCTCCTGGTTCAGGAGGGGGGTTGGGGATGAGATTGGTGTATTTTTACAGAAAGATTCCCTACTTCCTGCAATACATCGGAGATTTGAGCCTCTGTGTGTTGGCAATGTCCAGTCCAGTAATTTTAGTGCCGGAATTTTTGTCAACTGATCAAATCAATGCTAGTCTACTTCTCAACCACATAAACGAGCTACAATCTAAAATAAGAAATTGTAAAAAAAATTTACTTTTGGTAGCTGGAAATTTTCTGTGTCAAAGCCTAAGCCTACACGACAGTCTGACTTTACTCCCTTGAATGGGGAAGACACCCGCACGGGTGTAACTCCGACCGTAGGGGACAAAACTGATATTACTGCCTCCTCAACCCCAGTCTTTAAATTTGATTCCATTGATGCTGCTTTGGCAGACTTAAAAGCAGGTCGTGTGATTGTGGTGGTAGATGATGAAAATAGAGAAAATGAAGGCGATTTAATTTGTGCTGCCCAATTTGCCACACCGGATATGATTAATTTCATGGCGGTGCAAGCTAGAGGGTTGATTTGTTTGGCCATGACAGGCGATCGCTTGGATGAATTAGATTTACCATTAATGGTGACCAACATCACCGATACTAACCAAACTGCATTTACAGTTAGTATTGATGCTGGCCCTGAATTGGGTGTTTCTACGGGAATTTCCGCCGAAGACCGCGCCCGCACAATTCAAGTTACCCTCAACCCAGCCACAAAACCTACCGATTTACGTCGTCCTGGTCATATTTTCCCGATTCGCGCCAAGGCGGGAGGGGTACTTAAACGCGCCGGACATACAGAAGCGGCGGTGGATTTATCGCGATTAGCCGGGCTATATCCAGCCGGGGTAATTTGTGAAATTCAAAACCCGAATGGTTCAATGGCGCGGTTGCCCCAATTAATTGTGTATGCTCAACATCACAATCTCAAAATTATTAGTATTGCCGATTTAATTAGTTATCGCCTACAGCATGATCGCTTGGTATATCGTGAAGTTGTCACCAAGTTACCTAGTCAGTTCGGTCTGT
>REBL01000259.1 GCA_007692755.1 Nodularia sp. (in: cyanobacteria)
TGCTTCCTTACGTCGCAATGACAAAAACTCCATTTTTCATGATGGACAAGGTTTAGAAGAGACATATTTGAAATTCGGTCGATGTCTAATTAAAACGCGCTATCTACGACTGGCTACACCTGTACTAAAAGGAACGTAAAAAATGAAGGTGGCATTTCTGGGAACTGGACTCATGGGATTACCGATGGCTCAACGGTTGTTAGCAGCCAATATAGAGCTAGTAGCCTACAATCGCACCCCAGAAAAATTAGCCCCACTACAGGCAGCTGGTGCAGAAATTGCCGCACATCCCCGTCAAGCAATTCGTGCGGCTGATTGCATTATTCTGATGCTGACTAACGCCCCAGCAATTTATCATGTTTTGCTTTCCGATACTTCTTGGCAAACTCTAGAAGGGCGGACTGTAATTCAGATGGGGACTATTACTCCTACAGAAAGTCAAGAAATTAGAGATGCCGTAATTGGTGGCGGTGGTGAGTATATAGAAGCTCCCGTATTAGGTAGTATTCCCGAAGCTAAAGCTGGCAAGTTAATTGTGATGGTAGGCGCTGAACCTGAACAATATCAACGCCATTTAAAATTACTGCAAAATTTTGGTGCTGAACCTTTACTTGTGGGGCCAGTGGGATCTGCGGCGGGGGTGAAGTTGGCACTAAATCAACTTATTGCTTCCATGACAACTAGCTTTGCTCTGAGTCTAGCTTTTGTTGAGCGTCAAGGTATCGACATAGATTTATTTATGCAAATCTTGCGCGACAGTTCACTTTATGCGCCTACTTTTGACAAAAAAATGCGGCGGATGTTGGATGGCAATTATACCAATCCCAACTTCCCCACAAAACATTTGCTCAAAGATACAGATTTATTTATCTCAGCAGCCAAATCACTGGGTTTGGATCTCGGCAGTATTGAAGCTGTGCGAGAACTTGTGCAAACAGCCGTGAAAATGTCATTTGCTAATGATGACTACTCCTCAATATTTTCTGCCATTAATCAATGGGGAGAAGGCTGTGGGGAGTAGAAGAGGCAGGGGGGCAGGGTGCAGGGTGCAGGGGGGAAGAGGATAGGTGATTAAGCAGGGTGAATAAGTGGTGTTTCCAACTCCCCATTGCTCCCTAGTTCCTAGACTAAAACTACAGCTAGCGCTCCTCCTAATGCCGAGAACACGGCGGAAACGAAGGCTGTGGCAAACAACCACCACGAAGCTGTGGCAGCGGCTTGCCGGGTTTCTTCTGCTTGCTGTTGGGCTTGATGCTTGACCTCTTCTAGGCGGCGTTGGGTTTCGTGCTGTATGCGTTCGGCACGTTGCAATACTTTGTTGCGCGCTCCCTCAATTTGGTCAATGACTCGGTTGGCATCTGCTTCAGATATGTCCTCACGGGAACTCATAATCGCCACGAGGGTGTCGCGGTCGAAATGTGACAGGCGATCGCGTAACGCATCAAACCCAGCCTGTGGATCATCAAAGAAGGTGCGAACATCGCGCTTGATGCCATCATAGTTGAGTTCGGGGCGATCTAAGGCATTAAGATAGTTACGAATCCGGTCAAAAATCCCATCTACGACATCTTGAATCCGCCGTTGGATACCCCGGATTTGTGAGGTAAATTGATCCCGCACCGAGACAATATTATCGGCAATTCTGGCGGCTTCTTCATCGGTCATATCTTCGCGAATTTTCAGCAAAGCAATCACGGTGTCACGGTCGAAATGTGCCAGGCGATCGCTCAAAGTTTCCATTCCCACTCGCGGATCATGCAACAATAATTGTAAGTCGCGTTTAATAGCTTCTGGGTTAAGTTCTTCTTTACCAGTTTGGCGCAAATACTCTGACAAATAAGCTTGGAATGTTTCTACTCTTTGCTGTGTGCGGGTCGCTAGACGACGAGGCGCACGCACAATATTCCGAATCGAAGTTTGCACAGAATCAATGACTTCATTGACTTGTTCTTCACTCAAGTCTCGGCGTTGACTGAGTAATTTAACTAAAGTATCTCGGTCTACCTGAGACAAGCGACGGCGCAGGGCGACAGCTCCCTCTGTGGGTTGTTCAAATAGTCTGCTAAAATCCCGTTGAATGCCTTCAGGATTTAATTCTTCTTGGCCAGTATTCCGCAAGTAATCGGCAATGGTAGCGGTTACAGAGTCGTACTGTTCCTTAGCTTTGTGTGCCAAAGCTTGAGGTGCATGGCGGATATTATGCCAGGAATCTTCCACAGCATGAATAATTTGATTAACTTCCTGTTCACTCAAATCCTGACGTTGATTCAATAACTGTACTAAAGTATCGCGGTCAAAGCGAGCTAATCGGGCGCGCATGGCGATCATTCCCGATTGGGGGTCTTCAATCAGCTTTTGAATATCGGCGCGAATCGCATCAGGATTTAACTCGGCTTTACCAGTATTTCGCAGATATGATTCTACATTCAACCATAAGGTTTCTGCTTGATATTTGGCTTGTTCTGCCAATCCTTGAGATTCTACCAAAACGCGATCGCGCTGGTCTTCTAAGTCGTTGAGAATCGGGTCTACTTCGTATGGTTGAAGGTCATTGCGTTCGAGCAAGATTTCTTGCATTCCTTGGCGGTCAAATTGTGACAGTCGCAGAGAGAGAGTTTCGTAATCCGCTTCAGAATCTTCTAAAAATGGTTTAAAGTTCTGCTCAATTCCTTCTGGAGTCAAATCTGCCTTATCGGTTACAAGAAGATAACTTTCTACTCGGCGTTGTAAATCTTGGGCAATTTCTCTTTGTTCAGCAGCACTGACTAAAATTAATACTTCTTGGCGTACCGTTTCTAGCTGGTCAGCAATACTTTGGATTTGTTCTTGAGTTAATAGTCCTCGTTGTTGGAGGGTATGAGCAAAATCATTTTGTGAAAGTCGCTCTAATTCCCTTTTCACTATCCCAGGGTCTGCGGCTGGGTCATAGATGACATCACGAAACTCTTCCGCGATTCTGCCTGGACTCAATTGCCAAGCATAGGTGTTGAGTAGATAATTTTCGACATCAGCCCGAATGGGGCTATAGGGTTCTGATGATCTGAGTAAACCTAGTTTATCACCTTGTTCGATAGCTTTGTCTTTGGCAGTGGTGAGCGATCGCCAAATTTTCTCCACATCCAGATCAGATAAATCAGCCCTTCCTAACACAATACCAGTCAACGCCGTGATTCCCTGTTGTAAAGTCTGTTGCATCAGACCGGGTTTTTCGGCTGTTGACTCTGCTGTCCCAGAACTACGCTTTTCTGCAATTAACCGATCCAATTTGGCGTTGAGTTCATCTGTCTTCGTTTGTCCTGGTGGGAGTGACTTCAGATAGTTAACTAATTCACCTAAATTATCTTGGATGGGATTTCCCTGACTTACCACCTGTTGCCAAACATTATATAGTGTGTCAGCAATCCGGTTAACGTCTCGTTTAGAAAGGTCAGTGCGACTGCTAACTAAATCGATAAACTTTTGGCGGTCAATATTGCGGAGGTCTGAACTACCCGCAAGCGATAGAAGTTGTGGATCTTTGAGTAAGCCTTCAAAATCCTGACGAATCTTGGATAAATCTAATTCTGGGGGACGTACCTGTTCGAGGTAATCTTCGATATTTTCCCGAATACTAGCGGGGTCAACAGCATTCCCGAATTCTCGACGGACAGCAGAGGCCGCAGCTTCAGCAGTTGCTACTACCTGCTGATTCACAGCTTTAGCACCTAATGCCGCCGTAGCAGTCCCCATAATTGCCTGAAAACCGGAAGTTGCAGAATTGACTACCGAACCAACTAAGGAACCCACTGTAGTCGAACTCACCCACACCAGCAGCAAAAAGTATGCACCCCAAATAACTAATCCCAGAATTGCCCCCAGTCTGGGGTCTAAAACCAGTAGACTTAATTTAACTGCGAGAAAGCAAGCAATTAATAAAGCGATCGTCACAGTCACTAATGTCCATAAACCCAGGGCTGTACCAATTTTGCGAATCGTACCCCCAAAACTTCCCACTTCCCCCACAACTGCATCTGAGTCAGATGGACGACCCAAGTAGGAAATACCAGCGGCGATGGAGAGGTTAGTTAATACTAGTTGGAAAGCAAAAGCTAAGATCACACCGGAGATTAAAGCCACAAAAAAACGCGGCCCAGAATTGAGAACTGATGCTTGCGCTGGTGTAATCCCCGTGGGAACTACTGGAGTCTGTGCCAACCATAATAGTGGGTTGTAGACTCCTAGTATGTTTTCCGTACATTGAAACATTATATTTCCTTGTTCTAAGTTTAAGTTTGGGGAGGATAAGAAATTTCATCACAAGCAAGTAAACATCTATTTATTCGCTGTATCTATGGCAATACCCATTCTTGATCACTTTCAGAATCCTGGAATTTAGCTATTTAATGCATCCCTCTAAAGTTTGAAAAATATATCTAGCGCCAGATAGAAGTTTTGCTATCTAAATATAGGAAAATTTGATCAAATTGGTAGCTATATCAAGTTAAAATCTCATAATTTCTGGTGTTAATATTTCAAATTTAGAATTTCTGAACACAATGAATTTGTTTACTTAAATCATAGAGATATTATCTTGAGTTAAATCTTCATTTACATTTATTTATAATTAGCTTTGTCATCACCTCCTCCAGGTGGATATGCTCATACTGATAAGTTTCAGATAATCTTCCACAAGAGGTGTGTGTAGTTTGTACCTACAGATGGAAAGCAATTTACTGATTAATAGGTAAATTAAAGTTAAGCAATCAAGGATTTAGGAAAAAAACATGGAAACTCGAGAGACTCGCCCTTCCACTGATTTACCACCAGTTGCACTGGAATACAATGGCAGAGATCGGAACGCATTTCTGTTTGGTTGGACTCCTCAAGCCGAACTGTGGAATGGTCGGTTTGCAATGATTGGCTTTTTGGCTTATTTACTCTGGGATTTAGCTGGATATAGCGTTCTACGAGACGTGCTACATCTCATTAGTTATTAACGATGACAAAAAGAAAGAATTAGTTTGATTTGGGAGTAAAAAAAATGGAAACTAAAGAAACTCGTCCTTCCACGGATTTACCACCAGTTGCTAAAGCTTATAACGGTGTAGACCGTAACGCTTTTTTGTTTGGTTTTAATCCTCAAGCCGAACTGTGGAATGGTCGGCTGGCAATGATTGGTTTTTTGGCTTATTTACTTTGGGACTTAGCTGGATATAGTGTCTTACGGGACATACTCCACCTGATTAGTTATTAGTCATTAACATGGCATGGGGAGTTAAGTTAACTCCTCAATCATCCGAATTTGGAAAGGCGGAACCTAAATTGGTTACTGCCTTTTTAACAGGTTTATACAACATAATGCGCTACGCCCTACACCAGCGCCACTTTTCTATAATTTTGTTGTTCTGTACTACACTCGCTAAAATTATTGTATGCGTTAAGCTTACTCATCTACTACCAACGCACTTTAAAATAATGGATTTTAGTCTGCTACTGGCTGAAAATACTGATACTATTCTCAAACAATGGGTTGCTGCCGTTCTGAAAGATAGGAAAATTGAAAGTGCGGAAGATTTGCCTTATACAGCAATCCTAAATCATCTTCCCAATGTCCTAAAAGCAATGGTAACAGTGCTTTCAAAATCTAAGAGTGATGATATTGAGTCTATAGTTACGGCTAGTTGGGATCATGGTATACTTCGGGCTAAACAAGGTTTTGATCCAGCAGAAATCACTCATGAATACCATCTTCTCAGAATGGTTATATTTGATAACCTTGAATCTGAATTATTGCAGGGAAGACCTCCAGAAATTATCCGTTCAATGCGTTTGATTGATGCTGTCATAGACGAAGCGATCGCGCAGTGTGTTAATAGTTATATTGAAGAACGCTTAGAGGAATTTAAGCAGTTATATTCATCATTAGTGCTGCATAATCAGCAACTCAATCGCTTAGTGGTCGCTAATCAAGATCATATTTCTCAACTCGCCCATGATCTGAAACATCCTTTAAGTTCGATTATTGGTTACTCAGATTTATTTTTACGCCAACAACGAAAAAAACCGGAAGTAAAAGATAACTACGCCAATCTTGAACATATTGAGCGCGTGTTACGCAATGGCAGACAGTTACTTCGTTTAATTAATGATGTTCTAGAAATTTCGCGATTTGATGCAGGACAGATAAAACTCAAGCCAGCACTCATCAATATCCGGGATTTAATAGACAATATATATGGAATGTTGCAGCCTTTGGCAGATGAAAAAAAACTACAAATGGTAGTCGATTACGATAGCATCCCTCAAGAAGTAGTTACAGATGAATTTCAATTACAACAGATTCTGGTAAATCTGGTGAGTAATGCAATTCGATATACAGAGTCTGGGACTATTAGTATACAATGTCATTTACTGGATAATAATCAGTGGTCAATTGCAGTTTCTGACACGGGAATTGGAATTACGCCAGAAAACCAAACTCAAATCTTTGAACCTTACTTTCGCGGTAATTCTAGTAATCGGTCTTACCTTCCCGATAGTACTGGGTTGGGATTAGCGATAGTTTCTCGTTTGGTAAAATTATTGCAAGGTGAAATTGATTTAGTTTCTGAAGTAGGAGTAGGTTCTACTTTTACAGTAACTATGCCTTTAGAACTGAAATCATGAGAGTCTAAATAAAAACATTTATCATAAAAACCCTTGTTTTTTCAACTTAGATAACGCATCTTCTGCCGCAGCTTTTTCAGCATCTTTTTTATTACGTCCATTACCTTCACCATATTCTTTTTCATCAACCAAAACTTTCGCCACAAATTCTGGTGCATGAGACAAACCACCTATTTGAATTGTCATGTATTTGGGAAGAGTGGGAGTAAGATTGCGTTGTACCCATTCCTGAAAGCGGTTTTTGGAGTCTACATTAGAACGAGAAACAACAATTTGCTCAGGTACAGCATCAAACAACGGTTCGACTACAGCACGAACTGTTTCAATATTGGAATCATTATCTAAATAGTAAGCACCAACAACTGCTTCAAACGTACAACTAAGCAAATTAGGATTTTGAAAGCCACCATCGCGGATAGCACCTTTTCCCAGCCGCATCCTGAAGTCTAAACCCACCTCAAGAGCAAATTTTGCCAGTTGTTTCTCATCTACCAGTGCTGAACGTCTTCGCGTTAATTCATCTTCTGCTTTTTCTGGGTGACAGCGATAGAGATATTCACCGCTTAAAAAATTTAATACAGCATCACCGAGAAATTCCAACCGTTCATTATGTTCGCCTTCTCCTGGATTTTCATGGACATAAGAACGGTGAGTAAGTGCGCGACGTAGAAGTTTTTGATCGCGAAATGTCAAAATTTTGTGCATTGTTATCTTTTGTTTTAATGGAAAAATAGCTTCTTGAGAATTAGAAATGTTGTGAGATTTTAAGACATAAAAGGCTTGTTAAAACCCAGTTTATTGACTAAACTGGGTGACTCAAAGCTATTTTATGCAACCAGTCTGTCTGTATTAGTCAAAAACAATTCCTCATTTTGTTTTCGGACTTTACCATCTTCGACAGCAGCATTTACAAAATGACTAAAATTTTTAAACTTTTTACCTTTAGGTGTATGGATAGAAGAAAATCCATGATATTTAGCACAACCCTGACGCATCAATCTATCAATGAGGCTAAATTTTGTCTGCTTGCTTTGGCTTAACGCTGTTTTAATCGCTTCTGTCAAACAATCTATAGCTTCATTGTAATTAATTTGAGAACAAATAGCAGTGCTTTGAGACTGATTTTTATTCTGGACTAAGTTATCTAACTCATCTACATAGTGGAAGTTCTCATTACCAACTAAGTTAATTAACTTTTGACTAGCACTACCTTTTCGAGCAAAAACTATCACTTTTTTACCCAAAGTCTTTAGAACAGAAATTAATCCGGCAAAGTCCCAATCTCCTAATACCAGAATAATTATATTAGGATAAGCAGGTAATTTAGGTGCAAATAATTTTAAACAGTCAGCCATCAATCGATAATCTGCGCTGTTTTTTGAACCATTGGGAACATCAACACCACAAAAACCAAGTTTTTCTAAACTATTCTTGGCCGCATTTTGGCTGGGATGGTGTGAATTATAGTAGACATTTTTGCTGATTATACGCCCTTGTAATTTGGCAAATTCTAGTAATAAATCACCTTTTCTCTTAATTGATGGGACATTCTGGATATCACAAAGAATGCCAACACAATTTTTCTGTCCGCCTGCTAGACTCTGGGACACTGGATGAAAGTTTGACATATGTCCAAATAATGTTTAATTTTCTTTTTGGACAGCATCAAAATCACGTATTTATCAGAACATTTGCACTTAATTCTGGTTTTAGTCTCAGGATGAAAATCTTTCGATTCTTACAAAATCTCGATTTAACAAGCTTAATGAACCTTCAAACAAATATATCAACAATAGATTAGCTTGAACATTCAGTGAACTAGTTAAACGGAGATTAAGTAAGAAAGAAAAGTTTCTCATCCTGAGACAACCACCAGAAATTGTCCTTTACTACTAAGATTTTTAGCTGATATCTCCTGATAATCTTATAAAAAAATAAGTTTGTCAATAGTCAAATGGTAAAAATGAAATAATTTATTTACATATAAATTAGTTGGTGTCAGGATATTTTCTAAGGATATGAATACTCGCCAGTCTACAGTTTTAGAGATAAATTAGCCATAGGGTGCTTTATCGGCGCGACAAAACACCATTGTATATAAAAACAAATGCGCCAAAAAATGATTTAAACCTCCCTCCTCCTCTATTCCTCCGCGCCTCTGCGCCTTTGCGTGAAAAAACTCTTAACTTCATGTACCAAAAATTGCTATGCTAAAAACCAAGATCAGCTATTTTGCCAACCATGCCCGCGCCCACTATTAACCCCACAATCACAGCCTTCCCCTTAACAGCTGTAGTCGGACAAGAAGCCATAAAAATAGCCTTACTATTAGCAGCAGTCGATCCCGGTTTGGGAGGAGTAGCGATCGCAGGCCGTCGTGGTACGGCAAAATCAGTAATGGCTCGTGCTATCCACGCTCTACTACCACCCATCGAAGTTGTTCAAGGCTCAATCAGTAACTGCGACCTCGGTCATCCAGAAGACTGGGATGATTATCTGTTCGCTGAGTATGGAGACAAAGATATTCAAGATGTCCCCACCCAAATTATTCCCGCACCCTTTATCCAGATTCCTTTAGGAGTCACAGAAGACAGACTCCTGGGTTCTGTAGATGTAGAAAAATCTGTGCAGCAAGGTGATACTATTTTTCAGCCTGGGTTACTCGCCTCAGCTAACCGGGGTGTGCTGTACGTAGATGAACTGAATTTATTAGATGACCAAATCTCAAATCAACTATTAACAGTATTATCTGATGGACGCAACCAGATTGAACGGGAAGGAATTAGTTTTCAGCATCCTTGTAAATCCTTATTCATAGCCACCTATAACCCAGAAGAAGGCGCACTACGAGAGCATTTACTCGATAGAATTGCCATTTCTCTGTCTGCTGACGGAGTACTGGGCTTAGATCAAAGAGTATCAGCTGTAGAGCAAGCGATCGCCTATTCTAAATCTCCCCAAGATTTTCTCCAGCAATACGAAGAAGACTTAGACTCGCTCAAAACCCAAATTCTTCTAGCGCGGGAATGGTTGAAAGAAGTCACCATCACCCAAGAACAAATTGCCTATTTAGTCGATGAAGCAATTCGCGGCGGAGTCCAAGGACATCGCGCCGAATTATTTGCTGTGCGTGTGGCTAAAGCTGCGGCGGCTTTAGAAGGAAGGACGACAGTTAACGCGGAAGATTTGCGCCGGGCTGTAGAGTTGGTGATTGTACCACGTTCCACAATCGTGCAGACCCCACCACCAGACCAACCACCACCACCGCCACCACCACCACCTCAGAATCAAGAAGAAGAAGAAGACCAGCAAGAACCCGAAAACGAAGAAGAGGAAGAACAGGAACAAGACGAACAAGACGAACAAGATGAACAAGATGAACAACAACCCCCCGACATCCCAGAGGAATTTGTATTTGACCCTGAAGGGGTAATTCTGGACGAAAGTGTGCTTTATTTTGCCCAAATGGCGAAGCGACAAGGCAATTCTGGAAATCGCAGCATTATCTTTTCTGATGACCGGGGACGCTACATTAAGCCCATGTTACCCAA
>REBL01000118.1 GCA_007692755.1 Nodularia sp. (in: cyanobacteria)
GGGTAGACATGGTATGGACTTCAAAAGTGATGTCAGGAAAGCTTTTTTGGAGTTGTTCTCGTACCCAGTAGGTCTGAACTAGGGCGAGTTGACTTTTACGAGAACCAATGCGGATAGTGCGAGTAGGACTGGAAACAACTGAAGTCATAAAACAATAGGTCAAACCAGGCGATAAATTAAGAGAAATACTTGGTATGCAGGCAACTCAGTCACGAAGTGTTTAGACTTAGGCTCAATTGACTAGTCAAACACGTCTGATTTGCCTCTTACAAGCTCAACACCTTGAGGGCTGAGTTCTTGACACTTATCTAGACTACCGCAGAGGGTGAGTATCCGGATTGTTATTGTCTAATTCAAGTAAAGTTTATTATTATTATTTTTACATTTGTTTACATTGTTTAAAATTACTCAACAGCAAATAATAATCGTGAAACTTGGATTACCTACAGATGAGCAAACCTTCCAACCGATAGAAGTGATAATTTTACCGAGAAACTGGGTTTAAAGCCTCTCCCTTCCAGGGGGACTTTTTTCTCAAAAATATTTTATGTCTCCGTTTAACTTATACCAAGTATGATAGTATAAAGCAGGAGGTAAAAAGATGCTTGTTTTTGAGTTCAAAGCCTACGGAAAGTCAATCCAATTAACCGCAGTAGATGATGCCATTCGGACTGCCAAATTCATCCGCAATAGCTGTATTCGGCTATGGATGGATGTTAAAGGTACAGGTAAAAACGATTTGCAGAAATATTGTGCTGTACTTGCGGCTAACTTTCCTTTTGCGAATGAACTGAATTCAATGGCTAGACAAGCCAGTGCCGAACGAGCATGGTCTTCTATCACTCGGTTTTATGAAAATTGCCAACAGGGTATCCCTGGTAAAAAGGGATTTCCACAGTTTCGCAAACAATGCCACTCTGTTGAATATAAAACTTCAGGTTGGAAACTTGCCGAAGACCGGAAATCAATCACTTTCACTGACAAAAAAGGGATTGGACGACTAAAGCTCAAAGGTACTCGTAACCTGCATTTCTACCAAATTAACCAAATAAAACGGGTCAGATTGGTCAAACGTGCCGACGGGCTATATGTCCAATTTGGCATTAATGTCAACCGTTGTGAAAACATAGAACCAACTGGTAACACAATTGGATTAGATGTCGGGTTGAAAGAATTTTATACTGATTCTGAAGGTAAAACTGCCCCCAACCCTAGATTTTTCCGCCAAGGCGAAAAAGTTCTCAAACGTTCACAAAGACGTGTTTCTCAAAAAGTCAAAGGTTCAAAGAATAGAGGCAAAGCTAGGCAACTTTTAGGTAAACGCCACCTCAAAATAAGTAGGCAACGTAAAGACCATGCTGTGAAATTAGCACGGTGCGTAGTCCAGTCCAACGACTTGGTAGCTTATGAAGATTTGAGGATTAAAAATCTGGTGAAAAATCATTGTTTGGCTAAGTCGATAAATGACGCATCTTGGTATCAGTTTCGTGTCTGGATTGAATACTTTGCTAAAGTGTTCAAAAGAGTAACGGTAGCGGTGAATCCGCAATACACAAGCCAAGAATGCTCTAGTTGCGGTGCAGTTGTGAAGAAATCCCTCTCCACTAGGACACATATTTGTCAGTGTGGTTGTGTCATGGATAGAGATGAAAATGCGGCTAGAAACATCCTGAGTCGAGGATTGGGTACGGTAGGGCATACCGGAACCTTCATGCTGGACATGAGCAACGCTTCTGGAGAGATGACCTCTACTTTGGCTGGAGCAATCCTGTCAGAGCAAGTCGCCTCATAGAGAGAAGAATCCCCGTGCGTTCACGCCGGGGAGTGTCAAGGTGATGTTATGAATAATTTGGTATCTTATTGATTAAAACTTAAGCTTTAACCCTATGAACCGTTCCGCTTGCCTGATCTTTAATCCAATTGCTGGTCAAGGTAACCCAGAAATAGAATTGGAAATGATTCGAGCATTATTAGAGCCAGAAATTGACTTGGATATTTATCAGACAACGCCAGAAGTTGGTGCTGACGAACTGGCTAAAGCAGCTGTAGAACGAGGTGTAGAAGCGATTATTGCTTCTGGGGGAGATGGCACTCTGTCATCGGCAGCGATGGCTATAGTCGGTACTGGTATCCCGTTTGGTATCATTGCCAGAGGCACAGCCAACGCTTTCGCCGCAGCATTAAGAATACCTGACACCATTGATGCTGCTTGTCAGACAATTTTGCAGGGACAAACTCGGTGTGTAGATGCAGCATATTGTAATGGTAAGCCGATGGTACTACTAGCAGGTATCGGCTTTGAAGCGGAAACTGTAGAACTGGCAGACCGGGACACGAAAAGACGCTTTGGAATTATGGCTTATGTCTTAGCCGGGGTGCAACAACTGAGGAATTTAGATAGTTTTGAGGTTGAAATTGAAACTGAGGATAGAATCATTACAACAACAGCCTCAGCCGTAACGGTGGCTAATGCTGCTCCTCCTAGTTCAGTTTTAGCTCAGGGGCCAGCAGGTATAATTTATGATGATGGATTATTAGATTTAACAATTGTGGCTCCCGAAAATAAAGCCGGAGCGATCGCAGCGACATTTCATTTATTGCAAACGGCTTCAACCAGTAGTGCAGTGGAGCGAGACGATATTGGCTACCTGCGCGCCAATCGATTCAAAATCAAGGCTGAACCGCCGCAAAAGGTAGTTTTAGATGGTGAAATGATTGGCACAACTCCGATTGAAGTTCATTGTGTCCCAGCAGGCTTGAAAATTTTTGTGCCTTTGAATCAAGCAATTAGTCCGGCGGAAAAACTAGAGGGTCTTCCTAATTTGACGATTGAGATGAAAGACTCAAATGAAGAATGGGGGAATGAGTCAGGTCTAGAAGCAAGCATTAACACTGAGGAGTAAGTTGTATTGAAACTCGTTTCTGATCCAGCGATCGCTAAAAAAATTAGTAAAATGCAGCAACGGGTAAAATGGCAAGACCCGTTAATTTTAGAGCGTGGTATTGACCAAACTCGTTTGGTTTTGGCGGATGATCACGCTGATGATTGCGATTTTTCTTTTTTGGTTGCGGGTGACAGCGGTACTGGTAGTCATCGGGGACATAATCCACAGCGACAGGTTGCAGAACAAATGCTACCCCATCGTTCTGAATGTAGTTTTATGCTGCATACAGGTGATGTGATTTATTTGGTGGGGTCGAGTGAATATTACCAGCAAAACTTTATCCGACCTTACCGAGAATTCCTTGTGGGTGGAGAACATCCTGAAAAAATTGACTACGACCAGATGGTTTTTAATCTGCCCATTTTACCTGTACCGGGAAATCATGACTACTATGACTTACCAGTTATTTTGAGTTTACTTTCTTTCACCACTTTACCGATTCGGCGTTTATTGCGATCGCAATTAGACCTGGATGTGGGCTTACATGGTTCTGGGAAGGGTAGCGCTTATGCAAAGGCATTTTTAGACTATCTCAAAGCCTTTCAGTTTCCTGGTGAATTAGCGCAACACTTAGATAATTACTATACAGCCCAGACAGATACAGGTCGCTGTCTGAATTACCAACCAGGGCATTTTACCCGCTTACCAAATCGCTATTATACGTTTTGTTACCGGGGAATTGACTTTTTTGCCCTAGATTCCAATACATTTAATGAACCAGCACCAATTCCTAAAACCCTCGCCGGAAGAGAACAGCGCAGACGTTTAGAAAAACGCCGTCAGGATTTTGAGGAAGAAAAGCTGCAAATCATGGAAACTTCCGCCCAGCTAAATCCGGAGAACCCCAGCGACGCTGAGAAACTGGATGATTTGCAGGGTCAAATCTCACTAATTGAGGAAATGATTGTTGATATCGAGAAGCAATTAAACACCGATAAAAACAGCGTCACAGATATCGAACAACTGGAGTGGTTAAAACAAAGACTAATTAAATCTTGGAATACCGCAGATGTACGGGGGAGAGTGATTTATTTTCACCATCCGCCTTATGTGACAGAGACGACAAAATGGCAACAGGCGCAAACTTTAGCGATTCGCGATCGCTTGCGTGATGTCCTGGATGCAGTAGCCGCAGATGTAGGCTCTTTGACTCAGGGACGGCCTTTGGTTGATTTAGTCTTAAATGGTCACGCTCATTGCTTAGAACACCTGGAAACTTTGGATACAGGACACGCCGATGCTAATATTCACTGGGTTGTTTGTGGCGGTAGTGGTTATAGTCTGCGTCGCCAAAGAACTGAAGGCGGAGATTTAAGGGAAACCGTGGGAGATACAAGCAAATTAGTAGCGCGATCGCATTTGTATATCGGTCGTCATGGTCACGGTTCTAAAAAGAGACGACCTTATTCTAGTGTACGCATTGATGTGACAGGCGATGCCCATCCTAAATTCATTGTCCGCCCCTTGGTCGCCGAATGGTATCAAAGGCAATGGCATAATTACGAAATGGCATCTTTTACCATTTGAGCCTTCTTTTGCCCCTCTTATCAAGGTGAGGGACGGAGTTTTATTCACATTTTAGCGATCGCTAAATTCTTCCTGGGCCTTTACCCCTGGTGTCATCCTGTTCTGTCAACTTACCTTCTTGATCCTGATTGATTTCTCGGAGTTCTTCAACACGTTCGGCGCTATCTTGTATAGCGTCTTTGCGCGCATCTCCCGGTTCTTCGTAATACATTTCTGGCTCAACCGCGTAGTTATTCACTAAACCTTCTTGGTCTATTGTGTAACCATCAGTGGTATTGATGCTCTGTGTATTGCTTTGGTCATTTGTAGATGCAGTTTCCTGAGTTTCTTCCGTGGGAAGAGTTTTATAGTTTTCGCCTTCTCTCTCTTTACGAGCCACTGTTTCGGCAGGTATTATTCCTCTATCATAACTATCTGAGTTGACGCGTTCAGATGAATCTGTGGCTTTATTTACTTTTTGATTAGCCATATATTATTATGCCTTCTTTAAATAACTGCGAGAACTAGATTAAACTGATGAAAATAATAAATCTACTATCTTTAGTAGTAATTGAGTTCAAAAAATCATATTATTTCTGTCTTTAGACGTAGGCTACATTCTCACAGATAAGAGATGGATTGGCAATTCAAGACACAACATACATAGATTTAACAACTCACCCAAAGGTTATCTTCACCGGAAGCAAATCATCATGATTGAAACTACAGTCAACATTTGCATCTAGGAGAATTTATTCTTTGACATCTGCTGAAATTTTTGGCACGTATATAGCAGTTCTAAATCAGTTGTGAACCACTTTACTTCTTCTCTTGGCGAACCTACAGCCCTTACTGGCATCGGTGCGCGCACGCTACGCGAACGATAAATTCATCAATCAAATATTATCTAGGACTGCGGATAGCACCTTGCCAGTTAATTGTTTGTTTTGCGGAACGTTTTCCCAAAGAGCGAGTAGCCACCACCTCAATATCAACATTTACGCCAGGGCGTAGGGCATCATCAGGAATTTTTAGCTTGCCCAAAGCTAAGATAAAACGGTTATGGTCACGAGTCACCAGCTCATCGGGAATATCTCCTTCGTATTCAGTTTTATAATTGGATGACCGACCAAATCTATCTTGCGCCCGGAATCTTACCCGAAATTGAGTTTGAATGACTGCTGATTTTGCTGCCAAATCGACAATGTTTAATTTGAGGTTTTCCCCAGCCTCGGCAAACTCTGCTACTGCTAATCGCGTCACATCTTGTTGGGAAATCGCATGGTTAACAGTAAATGTAGTTAAGTTAGCCTCAGTTTGAGAAGTACCTTCAACCCATAAATCATTAGCAAAGGTCACTTCTACTTGTTGGCTGTCAGTTAAACTCGCATTTACAGATTGATTGTTAAAGCTAGAGATGGGTTCTTCTTCTTGCCAAACTAATTGAAAAGTTGTTTCTAGACGTTGTTCAAATTCCCGGTACTCATCAGCAATTACAGAACCAGGAGCGAGTAGAGAATTTGCCCCCTGGCGGATGTTCCATTTGTTTTTAGAAAGGTTGAATTGTTCACCTATCAGTTGGGACATTGGTAGTTTTAGAGTTGGATTATCGGCGGCTAAGGGTTCTGAGCTGTTAATCAAACTCAACGTTCCTAAGCGCCCTCTACTACCATGACTGCCATGATTACCATTACTCCCAGTTCTGCCGTCATAACACCTGTAACGCCGCTTCGTACATTTATAATCAGGTTTACCACGGGTTCCGGTGCAAGTTTCTATTTCCCAACTCCGTCTATGACACCTACAACCAAAAGCACCGCTACCACCCCGACCACCTCGTCCTCCCTCTCCTGGGTTTGTACGAGCAGAAACTTTCTGCAAGTCTGCTAAATCAGCATAGTGGAGTGTAAGTGAGCCACCATTGCCCCCATCGCCACCTCTACCGCCGTTTCCACCTCTACCGCCACTGGCTGCGTGAATATCATGGTGTACGTTGTAAAGTTGATTATTGCAGGAAGGTCTATAACCACGTCTGCCATTTTCACCATCTTCACCATTTTCACCTGACAGATCAAGTTTCACTGATGAACCATCGACAAAAGTAGTTTGATTCTGACCGTCTCGACCATTTCTACCAGCACGCCCATCTGTATCTCTACTTCCATATCTGCCATAGTTCCTACTGACTGTATCGTATTTGTCATGGGCAACAGCTGGACATAAAACGGAGCCGGAGGCAGGCAAAAAGCTAATAAATAGGCTAAATGTGACTAAGAGTGGCAGCTTACGCCTAAGACTTCTATGCATCAGGGTAAACCTCAATTGCTTCCATCAGTCTTGACGCTGATGTTTCTACATTTGCTCCCAGTTTATATTGCATAAAAAAGTGGTTCTGTTATGTACAGAACCACTCACGCTTACAAAAAATTAATTGTCTAACCTAGCGTACTCCGCCATGAGCAGAAACAGTATCAATGGGTTTCATTAAGTACAAACGGAGGAATTGCCAAGCATGAGAGAGATAAATTGGCGCTTTCTGGAAGAATTGTAAGAATTTGGGAGTTTTAGAGTTGGCGATCGCCGCCAATTTTTCGTTATTCTTAACACAAGTATCTAAACGCTGATAAAATTCTGGATTTTCTACATCCAGCATCAAAGGAAATACTCTACCAGCATTTTCATTGGTCTTGTTAATTACATGGATGTCGTATTCTCGCGCATCCAGTCCAATGGCAGCATAAAAGTCTTTACGCTGAATGTCATTGAGATACATTGTTCCAAACACTGACAACAGGAAGAAGCGACTCCACAGCTTGGCTTTCCAATCATTCAACATTTGTGGCTGGGATCTCATAATCGCGTCAAAGAAATCTCCATGACGGTTTTCATCCTGACACCAGTTTTCAAAGAACCGGAAAATTGGATAAATTCTATCTTCAGGATTCGCGTCTAAATGACGATAAATGGTGATATAGCGCCAATAACCAATTTTTTCTGAAAGGTAAGTCGCGTAGAAGATGAATTTTGGCTTAAAGAAGGTATAAGCGCGACTCTTGGTCAAAAAGCCTAAATCTAGAGACAGATTGAAGTCTGACATCGCTTTGTTCAAAAAGCCTGCATGACGAGCTTCATCTCGTGACATGAGGTTGAAGCACTCTGCTAATACTGGGCTTTTCCCCTTCAAACGGCGGCCGAGTTCTTTGTACAGTAAAAATCCGGAAAATTCTGCTGTGCAGGAACGTTCTAAAAATTCTACAAACAATTGGCGAGTTTCCCCGTCAATGTGATCCCAAGATTGCTCAAATTCGGCATCTCTCACGAAGTGATGGCGATTGTAGTCAACACGGAACTCTTCTAGGATGGCTTGTAACTCGTCTTCGTTGACGGATATGTCCATCCGTGCCATTTCATCAAAATCGGTGGTGTAAAACCGGGGTGTTAACAGGGTTTCCTTTGCCGGAGCTTTTACCCCTGGCCGCATTTCTTCAAAGCCTGGTTTTTGTAGGGAATCTACCATGTCTTAATTGCTCTTTTGTCTTTATTATCTTGAGTACACCAACAGAGCTAATACCAATTCGTCATTTGTAATTCAGAAATTCAGACCCCATCAGGGTTTCCAGATGATTATATCTGTAAAATCTTGGTTTCAAACGACTATGAATGCTCTTTCAAGGCGCAGGAGACCAGAATAATTTATTTGTATAAAACTCAGTCTACCAATATGCAGCCTAGAAATTAGTATAGAAAAAGTTAAGAGTTGCAACAATGTCTCAACGCTTCAGGAACCAAAAATCAAGAATTGGTAGTCAAGATCAATTATCATGTCAACCTTGTTCATGATTTTGTTAGAGTCTGATTAGACTAACACAAGCTGATCATGATCCACAAAGTAATTCTATTTCAGTAGTTTTTGATTTTGCGTAGCTTTTAGTACAACATTATTAAGTAATCTTGTTATAAGTGATGCACTTGAAATTCACAACTATTCCAGTAAATGGCAGGCATGATTACTGAAGACGATTAAATTACTCTGGCTGTCCATGCTGATTTGCAAGAAAACAGCATCAACAATCCATCTTCAACAACAAGAGAAAATCCAAAGGGTTGAAAATCAAGATGAATCCTGACAACAATCAGCATAAAGACCGTCTTCTTGTCTCTTATATCTTGAGTGCAGCGTTGTTTTTTGGCTTAGGAGGGCTGCATCGTTTATACAATGGCAAAATAGGTACTGGTATTTTGTGGCTGTTGACCGGCGGTGTATTTGGTCTAGGGCAGTTTGTGGATTTATTGCTGATTCCAAATATGGTTGATGACTACGAACAGAACCTCAGAGCCAAAGCAGGTTTATCTTCCTTGGGTGTACCCGTGAATAAACAAGTGGTGGCTTCTCAAGTCTACCGCCCAACTGGTAACGAACTCATGGTTGAACTGATTCAAGCCGCAGAAAGCAAGGGTGGAAGTTTGACTGTGACTCAAGGTGTGAGTGCAACCGGAGCAGGCTTTTTGGAAGTAGAAACTACACTCAAAGGAATGTTGAAATCAGGTTATGTGAGAATAGATAACGACCCCATTACTGGAGCCGTTACCTACTACTTTGACGAACTTAACTAATTTCTACCTAGCCACTTTTGACCATTCAAACGCTGCAATATACCAAACACTAAAAGGTCTAGTGTAATTCGGCGCTCATCAATTAAGAATGACTCAAGTGTGCTAGGTTTTTTACCTTCGTTACAAGAAAATCCCTTTTTCCCGGTAATACTTTCGTCTGGGAAATACACATTAAACTGGCGCTGACCATTTTGCCAACTCCCAATCACTTGCCAGCATTCTTCAGCTGACTGAAACCCTGATATGGGAAGTTTCTGTTTCGCAAAAGCCAGCTGCAAATCTTCTACACCTTCCCCCGCGATCGCTTTTTGTAAAGTTGGCAAGTAGTGTTGCTCCATAAACTCCACAAAGGGCTTATCTTCAACAGCTGGGGGTTTTTCCTTTTTCGCAGCTTTCGCGGCGGCTGGGGGTTTTTCTGCCTTGGGGGGTGCAGTTTTTGTCGTGGCGGCGTTGGGGTTAACTTCTGGATTCGCTGCTTTGGGATCTGGCGTGTTGGCAGTAGGGATATCTGTTGCTACTGGTTCGTCAGTACTGGGAGCATTTTTTTCAGCTACAGTGGGAGCCTGTTTCTCAACAGTGCTGGGAGCCACTTCTCCCGCTTGATTGTGATTTTTTTCTTCTGCCATTGCTCAGGTCAATCCTTTGTCTAGCTTTGGGAGCGATTTTATCTTCATTTTGACATAGGAGCGCTTGGCGATCGCTGTAAAATAAAAGTGTAACTAAAACTTCCACCCATCCCATGCTGACTTTTCACGGGATCTGGACAACCTCGCTGCCATTCCTCTCCCCTTGTAGGCTACGGTGTACACACAAGTCTAAAACCCTTCATTTGGGTGGTGTTGTAGACTTTAGCCCTAATGCACTGAGATTCTAGGATGGTGCGTTGCGCTACGCGACAACTACATAAAGGGAGTAATTCAAATGATTCAGAAAGAATACAAACATCCCATACACAAAGTCATTAGTTCTGAGTGAATCACACCCATGAGGGGCGGGATATGCACCCTAAATAACTAATGACTAGTGACGAATGACTAGTGACTAATTAATCAACCACCAGCTACAGCCGGGACAATACTCACTTCATCACCATCTTTCAG
>REBL01000260.1 GCA_007692755.1 Nodularia sp. (in: cyanobacteria)
GCGCCACAGTTGAAAAAGAAATGCTTCAAGGATTTGCTCACAATATGGGACAAACTTTGAGTCAATTCAAAACTGAAACCACAGGAGTTTTACAACGAACATCTCAAGAAATTCACCACGCTGTAGATCATAGTATCCAAGGAATGACAGCCCAACGGAGTGCTTTTGAAGCCAGCGCAGTTCATGCTGCTGATACTTTCCGAGGAATTCGAGAAGAATTGCAAACAGCATTACAAGAACGCGCCGCAGTGGAACAGCAGATGCTTCAAGCTACTCAAACCGGAATTATCCGAATTCTCACTCAAGCAAATAGAACCTTTCAAGAGCAAACTAATACGCTAATAACAGTAGGTGAAGAAGCTTCTGGATTGATGAATGACGCTAAGGATAATCTTTTGGCTACTTTAGGAAATATTGACGAAAGACTCACAGCCACTCGCCAAACAGTAGAAGATGATTTGACAAGGTTTAGGGAAGAATATCAACGGAATTTACAGATGTTTTTTGAAGAGCAAAACACCTTACTTGACGATACACTAGGCAGACAAAAGGAAGGATTATCTGGAGTTGTGAAAAATCTTGATCAAGTCTTCCGAGATGAATGTCAAAGACGTAGTGAATTGACTCAAGCAGTAGACGCAAGTATGACTAAAGTTCAGGCATCTGTCATAACTATTCACGAATTAGTTATTGCTGCTGGATTAAATGATGGACAACGACTCATACAACTACAAAATCTAGCTCGTGGTATTGGCGAGGAAGTGCAAAGAGTGGAGAAATCATACAAAAATTTAAATCAAAAATTTGACGATAGTCTTCATGCTTGGGAAGGTCATCTTCAAGGTTCTATGGAAAAGACTGTTGAGTTACAGGTGAACTTTTTCCAACAAGCAGATACTTCTATGGCTAGAGTTTGCGGAGATTTACTCAGAACAGCAGAAGTCCTGGTAGCAGCGTTACCAATGGAGTCATAAAAATGGTTGATTTGAGCAGCGACGAATTTGTTGATTCAGAAATTATAGAAGATGATGACTCTAGCATTTATCTGTCTATTGGCGATTTGATGTCTGGTTTGCTGATGTTTTTTGCTTTGCTATTTATCACTGCGTTACTTCAACTTGCACAAAAAGATGTACCAAAACAGCAAGTAATTAGTAATGTTGTAGAAGAGATGCAAAACAACAATATCAATGTCAAAGTTAATCCAGAGACTGGGGATATTACTATCCAAGAATCGATTTTGTTTGCTCAGGGAAGTGCCGAACTAAAACCAGAAGGTAAAGCCTTTTTACGCAGCTTTATTCCCGTTTACAGTGGGGTGATTTTCTCAAAAGAAGAATTTCAGCAGGAAGTTAGCCGTGTAGTTATAGAAGGTCATACTAGCTCGGAAGGAGATGAACAAATAAATCTGGAACTGAGTTTAATGCGGTCTGCATCAGTTCATAAATACATTTTTTCGGACATTGATTTTGATGAAAAAGCACTTTTCAGCCAGAAAATATTAGCTGCTGGGCGGGGAGAAATTGAAGCAGATCAGAGTCGGGATAATCCAGGCGATCGCAAGGTGGTTTTTCGCTTTCAGTTTCGTAATGATGAATTAAAAAAAGATATCCCTGAAACCTCTCTTTAAAGGATAAATAATTTTGAATTTTCAATTTTCTCTTCCTTCCTTACCTGAACCTCCAAAATGTATTCCCAATCAACTAATTCAGCTTACAGGTAACTTACCAGAACCAACAATATCAATACCAAGTGTTGAAGAAGTATTGAAAGCTATTGAACAGGGTAAAGCTGATCAAGTAAGTCAATTAGACTGGATTTACTGCATCCATGCTAAAGCACAATGGGACAAACAAAATACTGACCGATCTCAGAAAACATCAGCAGCCATTTGGAAGGTAGCAATTTCTAACTCATGGTTACAACATCAGCTATTGTGGCGTTTAGCTCTTTATTCTCATCATCAGCAAGAACAAGTCTTAGCCAAGTCTCTAGCTGAATCTTTTGATATTTTTGCTAATTCTAAGTTAGTTATTCACCTGCTACCAGTTCAAATTGTGCGGGCGCTTTGCAGTCAACAACCAGGGAGAGAATTAGCAAAAATTGCTGATGAGCAGTGTGTCAATCAAACTGAATTAGTTAACACAATTCGCCAAGATTTACCAGTATGGATTCCATCATTCAGCCAATTTATAGAAGAGATAATACCATATTTTGTAAAAATTATTTCTCCAAATCAGCAGCAAGTAACTTGGTTGTTAAGTTGCTTAAATGAAATGTCAAATATTCAGCAAATACAAGCTGTTGATTATTTACTCACCCATGTTTCTAATGATGTAGTAAAAAATTATTCTTTCCTAGTTGACTGGTTGCGAAATAACTACAGAAATGGGGAAAATTGGTATAAACTTTCCGAACCAGCTAGGGAAAGACTTCGAGAGTGGATTGGAGGGATTAATTATGGTGATTTCCAAAGGTTAGTAGATGTCATATTGAGCAGGATAGCTTTAGAATCCTTTGAGTCAGATAGGCTACGTAGTCGTAGAACATTCTGGGCTTATTACAGTAACCGTTTTGAACGGCTTCGGATTTTGTTACCCAGCACATCACAAATTGCTATAGGGTATCAAATTCAAGGTGATGTCGATCTACTAGAGGATGATGGTAGTGATCCTACAGAGGTTTGTATATTCGATTTTGGTGACTTGTTTGTAGTCGAATTTTTTCGTGGAAGAGGTAGTGAGACGCGCCTGTTTCCTAATAATTCCCAAACTCAACAAATCCTTTTTGGTGAATCAAGGCTTTCAGTTAAACGGATTCGCTGTTTGGGTGGCGATAAGCACGATCATGTATTTCTTTGGCAGTTTTTTTGCCGCCAATGGCTTGTAAATCAGGGAGTTAACCCAAATCCAGGAACGGAACCGTACAGAAACCCAACAGCAAATCAATTGCGCGATCGAGAATACCGACTTGAACAATGGAGCAGAGAAATTAAGTATCTAGAACGGGAAGCTAAAGTATACTGTGATGTTCAGTAAGTAGACACGAAAATACGTCAACAAAAATTAACTGTAGTGGCGTGACAAGGCTAAAATGTTGCAATAGATTTTTGAGAAAATTGAGATAAATCAATGTTTTCTTCTTTTCCCTAATGCACTATTTTAAGCTTGCCACGCCAGTAGGGTGTGTTGTCGCGCAGCGCAACGCACCATTACTGACAAATAAAAAACATTTCAAATTTTATTGTGGGGGAGGGCAAGGACTGCCCGCTATTTAGCCGTTCGTATTGATGTTTTTAATACATTTTTTCAAGAGCGTTTTACTCAAGCTGCGATCTTGCAATATGCCATAAAAATAATAGCATATAAACCGAATACAGAGGAGATAATCCAATGGAAAAACTAGCCAAATATCGCCAAATTGTGCGCGAATTATTAATTGCTCATGCCACCACAAATGAGCCAAATATTGAATGTCAACTCATTTTTGATACAGAACACGATCATTATCAAATTCTAGATATTGGTTGGCAAGAGTTTAATCGCATTTATGCCTGTTATATCCATTTAGATATTAAAGACAACAAAATCTGGATTCAGCACAATATGACAGAAGCTGATATTGCTCAAGAGCTAGTGGAAAGAGGAGTTCCACCTTCAGATATTGTTTTAGGCTTGCATCCTCCATACAAACGTCCTTATACCAAATACGGTGTTGCTTAAAGGGGGATTACAGCGATTTTCAGCTAAATGAACTGTTAAACTTGCATCAGCCGTGAAGGTTGGCTTGCTCTTGTAACCAGGGGTCTACAGGCTGTCCATCTTTGCGACGTAGTTCAATTTCTATGGCTATAACTTCCTTAGAACCAGGAGGCGCGGGTTTTTGATGAAAAATGATGTCATAATCTAATGGATCATGTTTGCGTTCTTTTAACCAGTCTTGCACCTTGGTTGTGGCAAAAAATGATTGCCCTTGCTCAAACATTCGAGTAATCTGCATTTGTAGTGTGTAGGGATTGATGCGACCCATTTTTTAGACCCTTTCCTAAGTAAACCTCATATTCTAGTTTATCTTAAGGACGGTGGGAAAAGTTTCTGGAGTACGGTAAACTGTAATACTCCACATATTATGTCTTCGTTACAATAAGAGTTATAAACTAAGTTGAGAGGACACCAGAATGGAAGTTAGATACGATCCTGATAAGCGTAAATTGCTATCATCACTGTCTCACGGGGCAATTTTCTTTAGTACAACATTATTTTCTATTGGGGTTCCAATCGTTATTACCTTCATTTCTGACGACCCAGTGGTGAAAAGCAACGCTAAAGAATCGATTAATTTTCACTTTAATGTTTGGTTTTGGGCAACTGTAATTGGCGTTCCAATGGGGATTTTATCTTTTCTTACCTTTGGATTGGGGGGAATTTTATTCTTTCCCGTGGTTGCGTTGGGTTTTGCGCTGCACTGGGGATTGACAATTTGGGCGTTGCTGCACTGTTTCAGCCAGCCAGATGAACCATTCCGTTATCCTTTCATTTTTCGACTCTTCTAATTGCAGTGAGTTAATTTTTGCTGTTGCTGATTTCAAATATGGATTTTTGTCACGCAGAGGCGCAGAGGTAATTGAGGCATTTCGTATTATGATTCAGCAACGCCCAGTTTTTTGTCTATGAAAAAGGGCGCGAAAATAATAATTAATGTTTTTCTTTATTTTACCATGCTGTCTGATACGGTGGTAACTAAATCACTGAATAGGGTAATGGTAACGCTAATTATATTCCTCAAGGATTTGACTTTTCTTACTTGGGGAATATTTGAGCATATTAAAAATATATGTCTTAAGTTATGGCAACATAGAAGAGAAATAAAGAATTATTTTTGGGCAAGGTTATTCATATTTCCACCATCAACACCATAAAGATATTCCCTAAATTCAGCCGCCAGCCAGAGGAAAACTGGGATGAGAATATTTACAATCGTATGTATACATATTCTAGACTTGGAAATATATGCCTCTTTACAAACTCGAACATTTTGACCCAAATTACAGAGAAACTTTTGGCGGTGATGATGTGAAGGCTTTAGAGCTTTATACCGAAGGAGGAGTAAGAATCGGCTCTGTGGCTGATGCTTTAGTTGACCAAGATGGACGTTTTCGGTATTTAGTGATTGACAGTAGCTGGGATTCTCTTAGTAAGAAGATATTACTACCAATTGGGCTTTCTCATATCAATTATCCGGCGAAACGTGTTTATGTCGATGGATTGAGTAAGGAACAAGTCCAACATTTACCAGAATATCAAGAAAGCATGACGGTTGATGAAGATTATGAAAAACAGGTACGTCATGTTTTTCGCCCTCAAAGCAGAGATGAATCTGATGAGCGTGAAATATCTATTTACGAAAGAGAACCAGATTTATATACTTTAAATGAACAATATCATCAAACTCTCAGGCTGTATGAAGAAAGATTGATTGCTAACAAACATCGGGTTAAGACTGGGGAAGTTGCAGTTGGTAAGCACATTGAAACACAAACTGCACGGGTTACAGTACCTGTGAAAAAAGAACGTGTTTTGATTGAACGAGTTCCACCTACAGAAACAGGAACAGTTGTAGACCCGAATGCGCTCAAATTTCAAGAAGGGGAAGTAACACGCATAGAATTATACGAAGAAACGCCTGAGGTTCGTAAAGAAGCTTTTGTGCGCGAAGAAGTGAGAGTGAAAAAAGTGGTAGACCGGCAGACAGTAGAAGCACAAGACACAATTCGTCGAGAACAGTTAGATATTGATACTACAGGCGAATTGCATGTGGATGAGACTGGGACAAAAACAGAAGAAGCTATTTGAGTAGCTGGGTTATAAATTTGCTGGATAAAATTGTCATATTAAATGATGCAGGCAGAAAAATTTATTCTCTGCCTGTAGTTTTATTTTTTATTTGTTGGATATTTCCAGAAATATATCTATCTTTTGATGTCATTAATTTTAAACAAAGTCATTCGATAGTAGGACGAAAAGCAGCGAAGAAAATTTTATATTCTTAATTAAGAGATGGTATAAAATTTTAGAGATAAAATGTCATGGTTCTTCACAAATTAGTAGATTTTGATCCAAATTACCGCGAAAAGTTTCAAGGGAATGACATTAAGGGATTGAGTGTCTACACAGACCGGGCTAATGAAAAGATTGGTACAATTAGCGATGTTTTAGTTGATGAGCAGGGGCATTTTCGCTATCTAGTTGTTGATTTAGGTTTTTGGATATTTGGTAAAAAGGTGTTACTCCCAGTGGGACGTTCCCGCATTGACTATGATGCTAATCGGGTGTACGCCATTGGTATGAGTAGAGAACAAGCTGAAGCTTTACCGAAATTTGAAGAAGGTGCAACACTTGATTATGACTATGAAGAACAGGTGCGTGGTGTTTATCGTGATACGAAGTATGGCAATAGTACCAGGCCTGTAGAAGCAGAAACCCGGACAGCGACTAAACCAAATTATAACCGTGACACTTATAGTTACGAACACGAACCTGATTTATACAACCTCAATCAACAAGACCATCAAACTTTAAGATTGTATGAAGAACGGCTTGTTGCTGGCAAAACTCGCCAAAAAACTGGAGAAGTAGCAATTGGTAAGCACGTTGAAAGTGAAACTGCAAGAGTTTCAATACCGCTAGAAAAAGAGCATGTTGTAATTGAGCGTGTTACTCCAGAAAATGCGGGTAGGGTTGTTTCTGCTAATGAAGCTAATTTCCGTGAAGGCGAAGTTGCCCGTGTAGAACTCCATGAAGAAACTCCTCAAGTTCGCAAAGAAGCAGTTTTGCGTGAAGAAGTCAGAGTTAAAAAGGTTGTAGATCAAGACACAGTTGAGACTCAAGAAACGGTAAGACGTGAAGAGTTAGATGTGAATTCTGCTAATCTTCCCATTGAGGAACGCTAATCAAAAATACCCAAGCCATTAGCCACGAACTAATATCTGATTAAACATAGTACAGGTGGGGCTTTTATTATTAGCTTTACCTGTACTTGTAATCACTCAAGAGTACAAATGATATAACTTGTTTTTATAAAAGCATTTCATCAGTTTTTTTATGAATAGCCAACCAATGGCGAACAACTTTCAAGAATTGAACAAGAAGGTTAGTATCTACACCTTGCTAGAAAGTTTAAAAAATAAAGTAATTAATTTTTCTGTAACTGATAAGCAAGGTGAAATCGTAGGCAAAGTTAAAGATTTAATTTTGGATGCTAATCGTCGGCTCAACTTAGTTGTATCTCAACAAGCAAATCCAAATGTTATCAAAAATGGTACACCAAATGTAAACTCACATCGTTTAGTTTTACTGTTGAGCAAAAAAATCAACAAAATCGACAGTAATACTCAATGTATTCTCCTAGATATAGACAAATCAGAATTAGAGCTTATGCCTGAATACTTACAACCAGAAACACCAGACGGTAAAAAAACAGTAGATAAATTAACTGAACTCAATGCAAATCAACAAATGCTCACAAGTCAAATTGAAACAGCCAATACAGCAGAAATTCATGAAGAAAATGTTGTTCGTTTAATCGAAGAACGACTGATAGCTGATAGCAGCATACGCAAATTGGGTGAAGTGATTGTTCGCAAAGAAATTGAAACTCAGATGGTACAAGTACCTGTCCGACGGGAAAAATTAATTGTGGAACAAGTTGGTGCAGAAAATAAACAACTTGCCGAAATTGACTTGACGCAAGGTGAGATTTCTGGTGTTGAGTTCATGACAGGAGAAATACCTGAAGGCACAATTCTGGATGGTCATTTAACAGTCAGTGGTAAATTTACTTCCCCGAAAATTGCTAGTTTACTTTTAAATGCGATCGCTCTCGAACAAAATCATGGCTGTCAGCAGGTGAAAATCACAATTGCTGTGACAAATGAGTCACTTCAGGAAAAATATCAGGAGTGGTTTAATCGCTGTTCTAAAGGTCAAAAACCTCAGACTGAAAATTAGGTTGATAGCTAGTAAATTAACAGGGTGGGCATAATTGCCAACCCTATATTTTATTGTGTTTTATTTATTACTTTATATTTGACAATATATACTATAACTAAGTTTAGGATGGTTAAATTTGCCAAAAATATATTAATTAGATTAAATTGATGAAAAAACTGGGAAAATATTTAAGTTTAGGGCTAATCTCTACACTTCTGACTGCTACTCCCGGAATGGGGGCTGAACGGATTAGCTTTTTTTACCCTCCCTTTGGTGAGTTCTCTCTCAGCGTTGACTCTTTAGAGATATTTGCTAAAGAAGGTAAAATTACTGATGAATTGGCGTTTTATGCTAGTCGTGCTAATCCCCAACAACTGGCGCAATTACGAGAACTGCTCCAGCAGAAATTTAATGTCACTCCTACACTAGTTTCTCAGGTGACTTACTCACCTATAGGCGAAGACCTCATACAACGTTTAGGAAGCTTAATCCGGACTGAATCTAGACAAAATGGCTTTTTTGCCCTCAGAAGTTCTTTGATATTAGCTGCGGCTGATCCAGAAGGTTTAACAGTGGTGAATTTGCTGCGTCAGTTTCCCTCCCGAACAATGCGGCTAAGTTTTACAGAGGGGCTAAAAATAGTTGATGACTTGTTGCAAGTATTACAGAAAAGGGATGAGGTTGTGACTTGGATTCAACAAGAAGCGATCGCCAGCACTGCGCCCATTGACCCCCTCAACCCAGAAGTTGCCAAATCTACCATTAGTTGGGATCAACTGCCAGATTTGCGATCGCCTGGTTCATTTACTTGGCGGCGAAGTGAGCTAATTCTCAGGGATAAGTCTCGCAATCGTGTGATTCCGACGCATCTTTATTTGCCACAAGCAACAGCATCAACCAGCCCTGAAGATCCCTCACCGCCCTTTCCTCTGATTGTGATTTCTCATGGTATTGCTTCCGACCGTTCTTCTTTTGCCTATTTGGCTGAACATTTAGCATCCTCCGGTTTCGCTGTGGCTGTATTAGAACATCCGGGTAGTAATGCGGAACGGGTTGAGCGGTACTTAACAGGTTTAGCTGGGCCATTAGAGGCAGAAGAATTTATCAACCGACCTTTGGATATTACATTTCTTCTGGATGAACTTGAAATTAGGGTGAAATCAAATCCTGACCTCCAGGGAAAACTAAATCTTGAGGAAGTTGGGGCAATTGGTCATTCTTTTGGTGGTTATACTGTTTTAACTTTAGCAGGGGCAAATATTAATTTTCAGCAACTTCAAAAAGACTGTGGTTCCAATATTTCTTCTTTTAATTTGTCATTGTTTTTGCAGTGTCAAGTAACTGAGTTAGAAGCGAAAGATTACCAACTCAAAGATGAGCGGATTAAAGCAGTATTGGCGATTAATCCTTTATCTAGTTCAATTTTTGGTGAAAGTGAAATCAGTCAAATTCAAGTTCCTGTGATGCTTGTTGCCAGTAGTCAGGATATTGCTACCCCAATGGTATCTGAACAGGTTCGCCCGTTCACTTGGCTGACTACTCCTCATAAGTATTTGGTCTTAATCGAAAACGCTACTCATTTTAGTGCGATCGCGAAACCAACTCCAGGAAATGACGTGTTACCCATACCACCTGCTTTATTAGGGCCGAACCCTGAACCAGCCTATGGTTATCTGAAGAACTTGAATGTGGCTTTCTGGCAAACACACCTGCTTAACCGCCCTGAATACGCGTCTTATTTACAACCATCTTATGCCCAGTATCTCAGCCAAGCTCCTTTAAATCTCAGTCTGTTAAAGTCTTTGTCAGCAGAACAATTGATTGAGCCTCGCATGACTAGAAGTCACGCGATTCCTGCTTCAACGATCTTTGCCTGGATGACTCCAGGTCTTATAAGTTCTCCACAGGCATTTAAAGCATCCGGCGTACCGACGGCTGCTGTTGGTATTTTCAATCCTTCAGTTAATATGTTCCTAGCCGCATTCTCATCTCTAGAATTGTAATTATGACAATGAGGACAAGACCATTCACGCAACTTTAAATCTTTGACAAGCGGGTTGATAAAACCACAATGATTACAAGTTTGAGATGAGGGATAAAACGTACCAACTTTCTGCACAATTCTGTCATGCCACAAAG
>REBL01000261.1 GCA_007692755.1 Nodularia sp. (in: cyanobacteria)
GATCGCAATCCCCGCTAATAGGAAACGCATAGATATTCGGGTGCTGATGTACCTGCATTGCTTGGTTACTTTGTTCACCGAGAATAAACACCAAGTCGGCAAGAGAGAACATTTCACTCTCGTATTCCTGGAGCGCTGGCGGTATGCTTTTAATTGTGGGTAACTCATCCATGCAATCGTATATCACTGCCTGGGGTTGCAGGTTGCGGGTAAAGGCGATCGCTTTTGATGTACAGTACCAGAAAATGTAATTGTCAATCTGATTTTCTTGAAAAAAAGCATTGAGTAAATTCTGTAAATCTGCGTTGATTTTCTCCTCACTTAGTCCTTTTGGTAGAGATGGAATCACCACCACTAAGCCACTCTTATCTTGTCTGACATCTAACCGTCCCATCAGTTGGTCAGTAAAAATTACCTGCTCGATAAAAAATACTCGCCTTTGTGAGGTACAGCGACTTAAAATATGTTTTAATCTGGGGTGAATAGAATTCCAACGCAAATTAGACAGGCAAACTATCTCAGGTGTCTCCGAGGTAAAGGTAGTAAAACTACAATCAATTGCCATATTTCCCTGAAAATACTTGGTATATTTTAAAACTTATGGTTACGCAAAGGTAAATGCAGTAGTTACGCTAGAATTTGCTCAGTTATATCCCAGTGGTGATTGACAGCAAATCTTCATCGTGCAGTTATAGCTAAGGAATTTGCCAGAATATCTGCGACATCTGTTTGTTTGATAGTTGACAAAACTGCCTGTGGCTATAAAGTGTCTGGTCTGTACTTATGCCAATAATAAAGATTGCATTCATTGTAATAATCACTCCAGGGGCGAAATTCCAAAGCAGGTAAATTTTGCCAAATAATTGAACTAGGATTAATAGCAATGATCCAACCAGCTTTTTTCACTCGTAAACATAAATCAAGATCATCAAAGTAAAGACAATAATCTTTAAACACTCCAATATGCTGCACAATTCGATGGCGCAATAGAAGTGATTTAGCGGCACAAGCGTCTACCCTAACATAAGGTTTACTGTGTAGTAATTCCTCGCTTAAAATATTATTATGCTTGCCAAACTTTGTTTTTGATTGTGCATGATCGCCATTAATCAATCTACCAAATTCTTGAATGGTATTAGGTTCTTTTCGGTGATAAAGTTGAGAACTTACTAAGCCCACTTCATCATGCTCCTGTAAGGTTGTAATCAGTGCGCTGAGAGCTAAAGGGTCTAGACGCACATCATCGTCAAGTAGCCAGATATAATCATATTTAAGTTTACTCACATATTGCAAACCATAATAAAAACCGCCAGAACGGCCTAAGTTTTTACCTGGGTGGAGAACCTTAAGGGGAGCAAAATTAAATTTCTGTAAATAAGCTTGATTCCTGTTGTCTGAAGCATTATCTACGATGTATATATCAATTTTTGTCTGATATAATTTCAGTTTACCAATATCTTCTAGCACTGAACATAGAGAATTGAACTTCTGATAAGTCTCAATAATAATTGCAACTTTTGTGATATGACTACGAGAAATGTCAGTTTGTACCTCTGGTTGAGTTAAATATCCTGAAAAGTAAGATTTCACTTTTGCAAATCTCCAAAACGCGTATTTTGATTTTCGATAATTTTCCATCGACTAATGAACTTAAAATATGCATTCTTAAAATGCACAATAAAAGCACACATAGCTCAAAAATTTAACCTGTTGGTTTTTTTTACTCGTCTGTCTAAAGAGTGAACAGTTGGAAGCCATTAATGCATAAAATGTAAAATATGCTACAAAACTGCAATTATTGAGGATAGTTGGAATAGTAAATTTGCTGTCAAATTGCCTACAATATAAGCATTACAGCCTTAACTTTGACTAATTTATTGTCATAAAAATATTTCAACAGTTATCAATTTCATTTGCAGGGTTTAAATCTCCTACCATCAGCCTAATAACTGTTCACTGATGAGAAATCGAGCCAATTTAAATCTGCTGTTTCCAAAACCCTGTCATTATTTGTCGGAGATGTCTCAAAAATAACTCTGAAAACTTCGCCAATTAAAAATCGGCGTAATTCATAGGTTGTTTGAGAATTACCCCGAATTTAGGATTTGATAAGGCATAGACGCACTTTTCGGCGCACTCCTAATAGTAAATTATGTTTTAATTACTTAAACCCTTGTAGGTTTCAAAAATAACCATGCTGTAAAGAAGGTAGCTGCTGTAAATAGTTGCGTCAAATCCAAAGCAGATAAATAGCCATCCGCAAAGGAAGCAATACTACGGTCTGTGATTCCAAATACCCAAGATGAAAGGCCAAAGAGCCAAATTCCATTCTTGAGATTACCGACAAATTGCTGAGAGTCTGATGTTTGCTTGTTTTTCATAATCCTTTGCTCCGTGGATAAAGAATCTGGTGCTTGATTAGTCAAAACTTTTGGGACTCCTGATTTTAAAGTTACACTTATATATATTAATAAATATTTCAGGTACTTGACTTAACCACCCAAAGGTAAATCTGCTTATCTTGACATTCCTACTTTGGTTCTCTAGCCTCCGTTGGGGCGTAACCTATCGCGCCTCCTCACGTAGTATTAATCGCTTATACTCCTATTAGCAGGTTTTACTACACAAGCGATCAATGACTCAACCCCCAGATAATCAACCCGCTTGGTGGGAATCGATACAAAAAATATTAGATAACAAATTGGTCGGGTGGGGTATACCGGGTTTTTTTGTTCCTATTGCTGTCGATCATGCCAAAAATGAACGATGGAAAGAGTTTGCTATCTTTTTAGGAATTACCTTTGTTGTCGCGCTCATCATTAGAGTTGGGAGTAAGATTCTTCCTTATTTCGATAAGTTTCTGGACTGGATACTTGCTACTCAAATTCCCAAATGGTGGACAACAGTTACAGATAGATTTGGGGCGGAGTATCTTGCCGGAGTAATTGCTGAATGTAAAGAATACCAAGGGCGCGGATTTAGTGGCGAAGGGCTGGATTTAGAAAATGTGTTTGTCCCCTTGGGCTTTAATTCCGAAACACCAGCGTCTAATCCTCAAGATTTGCCCTCTTTTGGTCAAACTGAGCTGGAGCAAAATCAGGAATCCGGTCAAACAGCAAGCATTCTAACTTTTGCTACTCAGCAGGAAAGTGAAATTGGCAGTTTGCTGAAAGGAATTACTAAAAAAAATTCGACGTGGCGACGACTGGTAATATTGGGAGCGCCTGGTTCAGGAAAAACTACACTTTTACGGCATATTACGCTTCTGTTTGCTTTGCGAAAACAATCAAAATTGTGTCGGGGTTTACCTCAGCTTATTCCTGTTTTGTTGAGGTTGACAGATGTTACTTCTACCATTGTTGCAGATAAGAATCCCTCTCTAGCTCAAATAATTGCCAAAGCGGAGAAAGATAAACCATCAAAAACTCAGGAGTGGTTTGAAAAGCAGCTTAATAATGGCAAGTGTCTGGTAATGTTAGATGGACTTGATGAAATTGCGGACGATGAGAAGCGACGGAAGGTAAGTATTTGGGTTTCTCATAAACTCCAAGATTATAAGCATAAATTACCGTTCATTTTGACATCGCGTCCACAAGCTTACAATCAAGCTCCTCTGCCAGATACTCCAGCTTATTTTGTGCGGTCATTCACCACTGCACAGCGCAATATGTTTCTTTTCAACTGGTATTTCAATCTAGAAAAACGTAGAAATTCTGGGGGACAATCACAAAAACAGATCAAGAAAATTGCCGAAACCAAAAAAAGCGAGTTAATGCGGCAAATTGATGCAGTTCCTTCACTGCGTTTGATGGCAACTAACCCATTGTTACTGGCATTGATTATTAATGCTTACAAGCAGAAAACCAGTCTGGCTCCAACGCAAACAGGGCTTTACAAGCAAGTTTGTGATGTGTTTCTCCAAGGACGGCAATCTGCTTTTGGAACTACCCGATATCCACTCAAGCCAGAGCAAAAACAAGAAGCTTTGCAGGCACTGGCACTGGAGATGACTAAACGCCAAATACTTCAGTTTACGCTAGATGAGAGAAATCAGGACAATAATATTTTTCTCGCAACGGAGTTTCTTCAGGCAGAACTAGCTCAGATGGTTCAGGCGGGACAAGAGTTTAAACCAGAAGATTTTATTGAAAAAGATGATATTGGTGTGCGAGAATTGTTGAGCGATCGCAAACAAGAAAAACTCTATGAATTTACGCATCGCACATTTCAGGAGTATTTAACGGCGGTTGAACTCACAAAGGCAGAGCATGAGCCTTATTTATTAGAAGTTTTTACGAAAGATGAAAAATGCCTGGATTGGATGAGACAAACCATTTTGTTTTATGCAGGACAGGTTAAAGTAGATAAACTGATTGATGCGGCATTGAACAAACCAAGGATAGCAAACCTAACCCTCGCTTACGAATGTTTGCAGAACAAGCTCAGAGTTAGTCCAGAGAAAGAGCAGGAATTACTGAACAAGGTAGAACATGGTTTGAAGTCGGATGACGTGGAAGTTTTTAAGTTAGCAGCATCAGTGCAACTGCAAAAACGGCTATCCCGCCTGAACGAAGATTGTTTTGTAGGGAGTTCAGAGAACGAAAACCAGCCTACAATTACCACAACAGACGCAGGTAAAAAAACCTGGGCAAGCCAAGTGATAGATAATACTGATATCACGGAGGCAGAATATCGGCTGTTTATCTTAGAAACAACCTACAGCGACTTAACTATTGAAATTAAACCAAGTGAAATTGGCATTGCACAAGGAAATGCGTTTTGTGCCTGGTTGAGTGTGAGAACTACAGACAGATTTAGTGATGCAGGAATCTGTTATCTACGGGAAACGTCAACAGACACATTCCGCCTAGTTCGGTTTCGCATACCCGAACAGTATGGTCAACTCGCTTACTATCTAGCCGCAGGTATGTGGAAAGAGGCTGATGAGGAAACATTCAAAGTGATGCTGGAAGTGGCGGGACGGGAAAAACAAGGTTATCTGGAACTGGAAGACATTGAGCAATTTCCCTGTGAAGACTTGAGGACTATTGATAAACTTTGGGTTGATTATAGTAATGGACACTTTGGATTTAGTGTTCAGAAAGAAATATATCTTGAAGAGGGTGGAATCTTAGAAGGAAATCGAACAAGTTCGCCTTTTAAGAAGGCTCTTGCCCGATTCAGATGGATATATAAATCTTTTGGTGTTAGAGCTAAGGAAGATGATGAGGTTTTTTACAAAGCTTTTTGTCGCTTTGGAGATCGCGTGGGGTGGAGAGTGGAAAAGAAGTGGTTAAAACCTAGCGTTGATGTCACATCACATACCTCTGTGGAGGCAGGACACTTACCTAGTGTGATGACACTTGTGGGAAAGGATAGTAGGACAGGTTTATTTTGTGGTGTTATTCTCTCGCGTCGAGACTTGTAAAATGTAATAACATATAAAGCTTTCAGAAGTTTGTAAACATTTATAACAGCCTCGTTTCCCACGCAATAATCAACATTTCATAAATCCCATACCTGGCGACCCCGTTGGGGAAGTCAAAAATCAAAAGTCAAAAGTTTATTTTTCTAGCTTTTCTTTGGTCTTTACTATTGATTTAGTGCAATAATGCGCGAGCCTAATTCATACTTTCAATTAGTAAAGCCTAAAATATTAAATAGAGGCGACTAAAAAAACCTAAAATTATGGCTCAAATCTTAGTTGAAAATTTAGACCCCTTGATTCTCGAAAAGCTAGAAACTCTCGCTAAACAACACGGTAGGTCTTTGCAAGAGGAATTAAAACATATCCTGCAACAAGCGAGTGAAACAGCAACAGAATACCACAGTAGCGGTGATATGGAAAAAGCGAGAGAAGCAGTAGCACGCGCTCAGGTAAGATATGCAGGAAAAAATTTTAGTGATAGTACGGAACTCATCCGTGAGGATAGAGAACGGTGAGCAAGTATGTTTTAGATGCCAGCGTCAAGCCCCTCCTTTCACTGCTAGACTAAATACAACCCTCACTCTAAGCAAAGGTAGCTTTATGACCTCTGCAACTAATGCATTCAGTGAAGAACTCACTCCTTTCCCAGACCACACGCAGCTACCAGAGTCTGATGGTACTTTTGTGAAAAACTTTCAGGAACATCCCCAAAGCATTCTACTAACTGACTCCATTAAACCAATACTGCAAAAACTCCACCCTGATGGACAGTATTGTATTGGTCAAGATAGCGGTATTTACTGGCGCATGACTGACCCCCCAGAAAAAGGCGCAGAAGCCCCCGACTGGTTTTATGTCCCAAATGTACCGCCCTTATTGGATGGACAAACACGACGCTCTTATGTGCTGTGGCGAGAATTTATTGCCCCGTTGATTGTTTTAGAATTTGTCTCTGGGGATGGTAGCGAGGAGCGAGACAAAACTCCTTGGAAGGGTAAATTTTGGATTTATGAGCAGGTAATTCGCCCTCCCTTCTATGGCATTTATGAAGTCAAAAAAGCCAGTGTAGAAGTTTATCACCTAATTGAAGGACAGTATCAGCCATTACCAGCAAATGAGCGCGGGCATTATCCTATACCTCATTTGGGAGTTGAGTTAGGTATATGGCAAGGCTCATATCACAATATGGAATTACCCTGGCTGCGCTGCTGGGATTTGCAAGGTAATTTGTTGTTGACTGGTGAAGAAAGAGCCGAACAGGAGTGTCAAAGGGCTGAACGCTTAACAGCACAATTGCGTGCTTTGGGTATTGAACCAGAAGCGTGAGAAAGAGTCCAGAAAAAACGTAGGTTGGGTTAAGCGCAGCGCAACCCAACAAATATTATCAGAATATTAGCTATCTTGGAAATGTTGGGTTTCCTTACGTCAACCCAACCTACAGTAATTATTTATTAATTTTAGTTAATGACTGCAATCCAATTTCAAAATCAACCGCATCTAGAACAAGCACAAAAACCATCTCCACCATATTTAGGGCTGGTTTGTATTACTATATCTAAGCAGGTGCGGTTTCGGGCTATGACACGCACGCGTTACTTAAAACTCTCTCTCAAAGAACGCGAAACTGTTTTAAAAGAACTCTATCAAGATAATTTGCAGCGCTTAGATACAGCATTGTCTTTTTGTCATCAAAATAATATTCGCCTGTATCGCATGACTTCGGCTTTATTTCCCCTGAGTGATATGGAAGACGAAATTGGCGCGAACACCTTAGAGGAAATGAGCGCGGATTTGGGTAAAATTGGTCAAAAGGCGCAAGCATTGGATATTAGAATGGTGCTGCACCCAGACCAATTTGTTGTCCTGAGTTCTGATTCTGCCGAAGTCGTTAAAACAAGTATCAAAATTTTAGAACGACACGCTCTGACACTGGACTTATTGGGCTTACCTCGTTCACCTTGGTCATTGATGAATATTCACGGTGGGAAATCTCAACGCCCAGCCGAACTGATTAAAGTCATCTCAGAATTACCAGCAGAAATTAAAAATCGTTTAACTCTAGAAAACGATGAATACGCTTATAGTTCTGAAGAAATTTTAGCAGTGTGTGAGCAAACTGGTATACCAATGGTATTCGATGCTCATCACCAAATTTGTCATGAAAAATTAGATAGCTATGATCATCCCAGTGTAGCCGCTATGTTGTACGCAGCACGAGAAACTTGGGCAAACCCAGATTGGCAATTAGTTCACATTTCCAATGGTGACACTGCTTTTAACGACAGAAAGCACAGTAACTTAATTACCGCTATGCCCCAAGTTTACCACCAAGTTCCCTGGATAGAAGTGGAAGCCAAACATAAAGAAGAAGCGATCGCACATTTGCGCTCTTGGTGGCTTATGGGACAATGATCTTAAAAAACACTTTGCGCCTTTGCGCCTTTGCGTGAAATAAATAAAAAAATATGGGTATAGCTATCGATTTTGGTACAAGCAACACAGTCATTGCTCGTTGGAACCCCGTCACCCAGCAGCCCGAAACCCTAACTATACCGGGTTTATCAATTCAGCAAAGCCTCAACCCGCCACTAATTCCCAGCCTAGTGTATATAGAAGAAGCAACACAGGGTAAAGTTTTAGTAGGGCAAGAAGTACGCGATCGCGGTTTTGACCTCAAGAACGATACGCGATTTTTCCGCAGCTTCAAACGGGGAATTGGTGCTGATATTCAAGGTTTCTTACCAGAACTAGATGGAGAAAATATCACCTTTGAGCAAGTAGGGCAATTATTTCTCACTGAAGTAATTGAAAAACTGATCCCTATGCAAGGCGGTTTAGACTCTCTGATATTAACAGTACCCGTTGACAGTTTTGAAGCTTATCGTCACTGGTTAAGCAAAGTTTGCCAAGCCCTACCGGTGGAAAGAGTGCAGATGGTTGATGAACCCACGGCCGCGGCTTTGGGTTACGGTTTAGCAGACCAAGAAATTCTCTTAGTAATTGACTTTGGCGGTGGTACATTAGACTTGTCCCTGGTGCGCTTGGATCAAAGTGTGCAGAATAAAAAGCCTGTGGGATTTCTCCTCAAATGGGGGAATAAATCCTTGGGTGAAAATTCACGCCAAAAAGCTAAAACAGCGCGTGTATTAGCTAAATCAGGGCAGAATCTAGGAGGAACTGATATTGATGCTTGGTTAGTAGATTACTTTGCCAAAACTCAAGGATTAGCGGTGACACCCTTGACGACAAGATTAGCCGAACGGGTAAAAATTCAGCTATCAACCCAAACCCAAGCTAGTGAAGTTTATTTTGATGATGAGAATTTTGAAAGTTATGAATTGTCACTCAACCGCGAAGATTTAGACAATATCCTCAAAGAAAAGGGATTTTTTGCTCAATTAGATGAGTCGATGACGAGTCTATTACAGCAAGCGCGACGACAAGGGATAGAAGTTGCAGATATTAACGCTGTGTTGTTAGTGGGTGGGACTGTGCAATTACCCGCAGTGCAGACATGGGTAAAACAGTATTTTCAGCCGGAAAAAATTCGCTGTGAACGTCCTTTTGAAGCGATCGCTCAAGGTGCGTTACAGTTAGCCCAAGGTGTGGAAATCAAAGATTTTCTCTACCATAGTTATGGTGTGCGCTATTGGGATCGCCGCAACCAGCGCCACAATTGGCATTCTATTATTAAAACTGGACAGGCTTACCCCATGAGTCAGCCAGTGGAATTAGTTTTAGGCGCATCTTTAGAAAATCAACCCAGCATTGAATTAATTATTGGGGAATTGGGAGATGAAGCAGCTAGTACCGAAGTTTATTTTGATGGCGATCGCTTAATTACTCGCCGCCGAGAAGCAGATACAATCAGTGTGAAACCCCTGAATGATCAAGCTGGTGCGCGAACCATCGCCCAACTGACACCGCCAGGATTTCCGGGAAGCGATCGCATTAAAATTTTGTTTCAAGTGGACGAACAACGTTTTTTACGCATCACCGTTGAAGACTTGTTAACCAATGACACGCTTTTAGAAAATCAACTCGTCGCCCAGTTGAGTTGAACGAGTAGGGGCGGGGAGCAGGGAGCAGGGGGAATGACCAATGACCAATGACCAATGACTAATGACCAATACTCAAAGTCCCCTGGTCTGCATCCAATGTGGCTAATACACCCACTGGTAAAGCTGCATTGGGGCTGTCATGACCAAAGGGTAAATCGGATACAATAGGAATGCCCAAATCACCCAAGCGATCGCGTAGGACTTCTTCCACACTGAAACTAGGCACATTTGGCGGTGGTTCGCATTTGGTAAAGCTACCCAAAGCAATACCGCGAACTTTTGACAAAACACCACTTAAACGCCACTGCGTCAGCATTCGGTCAATGCGGTAAGGTGCTTCTTTCACATCCTCCCATGCTAAAATAACATCATCCAGATGTGGGATTATAGACGTAGCTAAAAGATGAGTGGTCACAGTGAGATTACCAGGAAGCAAAAGACCAGTCGCAATCCCACCGCCCCAACCACAACCCACCAGAGGAGGAATAGGGCGACCTTCTAAAAAATTAAATAAGCGCTCAATCGACCAATCTGTTTCATCTGCTAGGGTCGTCAGTACAGGAGCATGAACGCTGGTAATACCTGCTGTGTAAAGACTCCATAACAAAGCTGTAATGTCAGAAAACCCAA
>REBL01000175.1 GCA_007692755.1 Nodularia sp. (in: cyanobacteria)
AAGGGGGGAACTAGAATCAAAGTCCCCCTTTTTAAGGGGGATTTAGGGGGATCAGATTATTTGTGTGTACACCGTAGGATAATAGAGGGAGGACTTCGACAGGACTGTTTTCTAATGTATCAAACTGATCCGCCCCTTTCTCCAGAAGAAGTTTTACCCACAATGTATGATCTCATGAGTGAAGATCCAAAGGAACCTGGTTTGCCTGATCATTTTCATTTATTACAACCGCGTTTGTTAGACGAAAGTTTTAACTCGCCTAGCTATCCTAGCGACAAGATATTTACTGCTAGTGATATGAATCTTTATTATGACCCCCATCATCCGACATGGTACAAAAGACCAGATTGGTTTGTGGCTGTGGATGTTTCGCCGCTTTATAAAAATGGTGATTTACGTCTGAGTTATGTGGTTTGGCAAGAGCGAATGCGTCCGTTTATTATTGTAGAATTACTCTCACCTGGAACGGAGAAGGAAGAGTTAGGACAGACTTTGCGAGATGTGGCAAAACCGCCGACAAAATGGGAAGTCTACGAAAAGATTTTAAGGATTCCTTATTATGCTATTTTTGACCGTTATAAATATGAATTTAAAATGTTTAAATTAGATGGCGGTCGTTATGCGGAAGTTATTTTATCAGATTCCCGTTTTTGGATTCCAGAAATTGAGTTAGGTTTGGGTGTTTGGGAAGGAAGTTATCATAATATTCAGCAGCCTTGGTTACGTTGGTATGATAGTTCAGGTAATTGGGTTTTGACTCCGACAGAAGCGGAAAGGCGACAAAAAGAACGGTTGATAGAACAATTGCGGGCTTTGGGTGTAGAACCTGATTTAGAGTGAAGATGATTGATTAAAGTATTAGGTATTTTTCATTTTTTGTATTTGGTTCATAGTATCTTGATAAGATGTTTCTTCGCCTGCTTTTTTATATAAACTTGCAGCAGTTTTAAAATTTGAAATTGCAAGTCTCTTGTGAAATAAACCATTAAGTTGCTTGCTAATTAAAATTAAAGCAGAGTAAGCAAGTCCCCGATTGTAGTAAGCATTAGCATAATTGGGGTCAATTTTAATAGCTTGGGTATAATCCTTAATTGCAGCATGATATTCTCCTAAGTTATAGCGAGCAAGCCCCCGGTTGTAGTAAGCATTAGCATAATTGGGGTTAATGTTGAGAGCTTGGGTATAATCATCAATTGCAGCATGATATTCTCCTAAGTTATAGCGAAAATTCCCCCGACCTACATAAGCATCAGCATTATTGGGGTCAATTTTGATAGCTTGGGTATAGTCATCAATTGCAGCATGATATTCTCCTAAGTTATGGCGAGCATTCCCCCGATCTACATAAGCATCAGCATTATTGGGGTCAATTTTGATAACTTGGTTATAATCATCAATTGCACCCCGCTTATCTCCTAACTCATAGCGAACAATCCCCCGGAGGTTATAAGCATCAACATTATTGGGGTCAATTTTGATAGCTTGGGTATAGTCATCAATTGCAGCATGATATTCTCCTAAGTTATGGCGAGCATTCCCCCGATCTACATAAGCATCAGCATTATTGGGGTCAATTTTGATAACTTGGTTATAATCATCAATTGCACCCCGCTTATCTCCTAACTCATAGCGAACAATCCCCCGGAGGTTATAAGCATCAACATTATTGGGGTCAATTTTGATAGCTTGGGTATAGTCATCAATTGCAGCATGATATTCTCCTAAGTTATGGCGAGCATTCCCCCGATCTACATAAGCATCAGCATTATTGGGGTCAATTTTGATAGCTTGGGTATAATCATCAATTGCATCCTGGTTATCTCCTAAACTATAGCGAACATACCCCCGATTGTTGTAAGATTTAACAAAATTGGGTTCAATGTTGATAGCTTGAGTATAATCATCAATTGCACCCTGATTATCTCCTAATTTAGAGCGAGATACTCCCCGACAGTTGTAAGCATCAGCATTGTTCGGATTAAGTTCCAATGCTTGATTACAGTTAGTGATCGCACTTTCATAATCTTTTTTATTAAAGCATTCCTTAGCCAACTTGATATATTCATCAGCTTCCGAAGCTGTTAAACTATCTAAATAGCTATGTAAACCGCCAGCATAAAACAATTCATCTATTCTTACAGAAGCTTTACCACTAGCCACAGTAATTATATCAGTTGGTAAAAAACCCGCTAAAATAAGATTATATTCAGGCTCTGCTTCACTCACTTTATCTCGAATTAAAATACAAACCAGAACGGAATTTTTTTCAATTTCTTTTGGATAAATTGGCCATTGAATTTGATCAAAATTGCCCGAACGAGCTTTAACCTGAATACCAATAGATGAGTCAGAAGTTAAGGTGAAATCAACTTTTCCATCTCCACCGTTGCGTTGTTCATAGTCAACCTTACTTACAAGTTCACCTAGACGGGTTTTGACAACTTCCTCAGCCAGTTTTCCCTTCATGTTGTTGAGAAAAATAATTTCAACATCGGAACTTTGTTTAAATTTATCAGCCATCCGCCAACAAAATTTCCTTAATTGCTTTAACCTCTCACCGGAGATGACAGTTAACTCACTATGCTTTCCTTCTTTGTCACAATGTAGTAAATCACCTGATTCAAGTCTGGCGATAAAATCAACCTGTTGGGCTTTAAGTATTGTTTTCCAGTCCATTCGTGAAAATTTGCCTTCATTTGACAAAGAATATTAATTCTAGTATTCCCCATAAAGTTACAAAAATTACTAACGGAAGTGGGATTCTTTATTTAACAAACCGCAAAGTACGCAAAGTACGCCAAGTGAAGAAAGAAAAGGAAGAAGTTCTGAGCTAAACCATATTGGGATTAGTGCAAGATTAGGCATAAAATTAAAATATGGGTAAATAATCAGGAGTAAACCCATGACTACTACTCTCGATGCAAGAAATCTCAGGTTACAAGATGTTCAACGCTGTTTGAAATTTGAAGAACAGTTTAATGATTCAATTACATCATTACTGTCTCTAGAATATCTCACGGAATTTGAACAACAGGAATTGTTGAAAATCCGTAATTTATTTCGCAGTTATTACGCATCAGGTAAAATTGCAGAAGGTCAAATAAAATTTCTGTTTATTGCACCCTTGATGAATTTAGCTGGCTTTTATCAATCCAGTATTCAAATTACTTTAGAAGAAAATATTGCTGAGATTTTTGTTGAAGATGAAGATACCAGCATCAAAGGGCGAATGGATATCTTAGCTGTTAATAAATCTTTAGCCGCCACAGTAAATACACCTTTTTGGATATTAGTAATTGAATCTAAAAACAGCAGTATTAATGCTTTAGAAGGTTTACCGCAATTACTCACTTATGCTTATACAAGCTTAGAAAATCAAACATCAGTTTGGGGTTTAACTACTAACGGTATGGATTACCAATTTGTTTATATACAGCAAGGAAATCCTCCCATTTATCAATTATTGCCAAAACTAGATATAACTCGTTTAGAATCTGCAATTGAGTTGCTGCAAATTCTCAAATCTATCTGTATATCATAGCCCCCCTCCTCGCTTGCCTACGGTGTACACACAAGTCTTAGCGCAGCGTATCTATTCCGAGTCTCATAGCAGTCCCCTAAAGAAGACTCAATGAAAAACTGAGTTTAGTCCACTTCAGTGGACTTTAGCTATTAGCCCGGAACTTAAGTTCCGGGCGGGGCGGTACACCGTAGCCTCGCTTGCGGGGAGGGGGTTTGGGGGTGGGGTTCTTATATTCACCTATTTAGTAATAAATTAAGTTCTCTTTGTGCATCTTGAAGACTATTTCTTTCCCCACTTTCTCGGAATAATCTAATAGCTTGTCGAAAATCCGCGATCGCAGCTTGTATATTTTCCTGTTTGGCGCGATTCACACCCCTGTTATAATAAGCTAAACCATATTTAGGATTAATCTCAATCGCCTTCGAGTAATCTTCATTAGCAGCTTGCAGATACCAGATTTGAGAATTAGCATTACCACGGTTATTAAAAGCCGCCGCATCCTGAGAATTGAGTTCAATGGCTTTAGTATGATCTTCAATCGCGCCTTTGTAATCTCCAAAGGAAAAGCGGTGAATACCTCGATGATTATAACCAGCGCCCCATTGAGGATTCAGTTTTATAACTGTGTTATAATCTTCAGTGGCTTCTAATTTGTAACCCAACTCGCTCTGTATATCCCCTCGTCGGAGATAGGCTACTGTGTAATTAGGATTGCGGTTAATTGCTTGAGTATATGCGCCAATGGCGGCATATTTTTGATTATTACTAGAGTGGATTAAACCTTTTTGATAATAAGGTCTAGCATCATCAGGATTAATCTTAATTATGGCATCAAAATCTTCAATTGCTGTCTTATGAATTCTCAGGCGACGACGAAGAATACCCCTTTCTAAATAAGCTTCAATATAATCAGGTCGCAGTCTAATAGCTGTGCTAAAATCTTCATTAGCCTCTTTATTTTCCTGCATCTTTACCAAGGCTAAACCCCGCCCATAATAAGCGTAAGCATTACCCGGATTTAATTCAATAGCTTTGGTATAATCAGCAATTGCTTCTTTGTATTTGCCTAATTCATATAAAGAAAAGCCTCGATCATAATAAGCATTGGCATTTTGAGGATTTAATTCAATTGCTTTACTCGTATCTGCCTTTGCTTGCTCATAATCTCCTAACTGATAAAAAGCATTACCTCGTTTATTGTAAGCCAAAGCATTTTGGGAATCAAGGGCGATCGCCTGAGTGAAATCCTCAACTGCGGCTTGATAATCTCCTGTATGATATTTTCTTAATCCCTCCTCGTATAGTTGCTCAAAATTAACTTCAGTAACTACAGGTTGTGTTGATTGAAAAAACCACGTTGCTGTCACCAGCCCTAAAAAACCAGTTATCCCGGCTAAAATTAACCAAACTTGTTGCTGATGCTGCTTTTGCTGAGTATATTTATGAGTTTTCAACTGCTGTATATCGTTTAAAACTTCAGTTACAGATTGGTAACGCTTTCGGTGGTCAAAACGCACCATTTTATCGATAATTCTTGCTAGTTCTGGACTAACTTTTACATTTTTGGTTCGCCAAATAATTTCGCCAGTTAGCACACTTTTCTGATTTTGTAACCTAGATATTTCGTTGGCGGGTAAACCGATCAGTGCCGCGATCGCCACTATTCCTAAAGCATATATATCACTGTTATACTGAGGGTCACCGCGCAATTGTTCCACTGGCACATATTCCAGATTACCAACAATAGTCGTGACCACTTCCTGAACAGCACCAAAGTCAACCAAAACTAACTTCTGATCAGAATCTCGACGAATGATATTTGCTGGTTTAATGTCCTGGTGAATCATTCCCCGACTATGTACAAATACCAAAATTTCTAAGACTTCTGATAAAACCTTAATTACCTGTTTTTCTTTTATAGGTGTTTCTAGAAAAATTTCTGCGGTTAAATTACTACCAATAATGTATTCTTGAACGAGATAAAATTCTTCGTTATCTTCAAAATAATTAACTAAATTTTGGATTTGGTCGTGTGACTCTCCTAGCTGCTTTAACTTTTTTGCCTCTTCTGCAAATAAATCTCGCACAAGTGCTAACTCTTGAAAAGTATCACTACCAGGATGTAGCTGCTTTACTACCAATTGCTTACCCGGAAGGATAGCATCTTCGACCAAATAGGTTTGTACCACCTCCTCTACATTCAGAACTTTGAGAATTTGATAACGTGCATCCAAAATTTGACCATTCATAAATTCCTCAGTGATTCCACTTATAATATTCTATTAGACATCGACCGAATTTAAATATGCTTGTTCCAGAATCCTTGTAGAGACTTTGCATACAACGTCTCTAGATTATTTGTCGAAGATATCTATTGTCATGTTCTTTAACAGAATTGTAGTCTGAATCACTGAGGCGCAGGCGGAAATTAAACTGGGATGACAACTTTTTCGCTACCAGCTAACCCAAAAGCGGCGTGAATCACTTGCAAAGCTTTCACACCTTGTTCTTGTGCTACCACACAGCTAATTTTAATTTCTGAGGTAGCAATCATTTGAATATTGATTTGGTGTTGGGCTAAAGCCTCAAACATTTTAGCCGCAATTCCTGGTTGTCCCACCATCCCAGCCCCAACGATACTTACCTTCGCGATCGCATTATCCAGCACAACTTCACCCCATCCTAATTCGGACGCTACTTGAGTCAGCATTTGCTGTGTACTTTCCCCATCTATCCGCGAAACTGTAAAAGCAATATCTCTTCTGGGAATACCGTCCACGATGCGACAGCGCTGTGATTGAATAATCATGTCAACACTGACATTGTGCTGTGCTAATAGTCCAAACAATTTCGCCGCCATCCCTGGCCGATCTGGGACTTGTCGAATTGCAAGACGTGCTTGGTTCATATCTAAAGCCACACCACGGACGGGGGGGGGAGTGGGGAGTGGGGAGTGGGGAGTGGGGAGTGGGGAATGGGAAACTTTTCCTTGTTCCTTTTGTTCGTTGTCTGCTTCAATCTCAAAGGCGTGACGCAGTGCAGCTACCGCGCGATCGCATTCTGTCGCATCTACTACACAACTGACTTTGACTTCACTGGTGGAAATCATCTGAATGTTCACTTGGGCTTCTGCTAAGGTGGCGAACATTTTCGCCGCTACCCCAGGACGGCCAATCATTCCCGCACCAGCAATGCTGACTTTGGCAATATTTTGTTCGATCATCACTTCCGCTTCGTCAGAATTGGGGTGAGATTGATTTCTCAAGGCTGGGGCGATGGCCGCTGCTACTGCTTCCGCCCGTTTTAATATTGGTGCTGTGACCGTAAAGGCAATGTCATTACTATTACCTTCATGTATAGACTGAATAATTAAATCTACATCGACATTTTGCCGGGAGATTTCCCCAAATAACCGCGCCGCCACCCCTGGTTTATCTGGTACACGCAACAGTGCCACTTTTGCTTGGTCTGTGTCAAATTCGACATTATCTACAGGTCGGGCAATTTCTAAATTGACAAGCGATCGCCCTTGGGGTTTCGGTGATATTACCCAAGTCCCAGGATCATCACACCAACTCGATTTCACCACCAGGGGAACTCCATAGTTACGGGCAATTTCCACAGCGCGGGGATGTAAGACTTTTGCCCCCAGGCTGGCCAGTTCCAGCATTTCATTGCAGGTAATTTCATCCATTAACTGGGCTTGGGCCACCAAGCGGGGATCTGTAGTTAAAATCCCTGGGACATCCGTATAAATCTCACAAAAATTCGCTCCTATTGCCGCTGCGATCGCCACGGCGGAAGTGTCGGAACCCCCACGACCCAAAGTCGTAATTTCCATATGTCTCAGGCTAGATATCCCCTGAAAGCCAGCGACTACAACCACTTTACCTTGAGCAATGTGATGATTTAGGCGTTCGGTTTCAATATGCAAAATCCGGGCGCGGGTGTGTTCTGCTTCCGTAACAATACCGACTTGAGCGCCTGTCATCGAAATAGCTGGCTGTCCGATTTCTTGCAATGCCATACTGACTAAAGCAATGGTTACTTGTTCACCAGTGGAAAGCAGCATATCCATTTCCCGGCGGTTGGGATTTTGAGCAATTTCCTTGGCTATTTTCACGAGTCCATCAGTGGTTTTACCCATTGCCGAAACCACTACGACTACAGAATTTCCCGCCTTAACTGTTTTGTAAACACGCTGTGCCACAGCTTGAATACGTTCTACCGAACCGACAGATGTCCCACCGTATTTTTGAACTATCAGCGCCATAACTTTATATTTAAAATGCTGCCTACTTTCTTCAATGCCCTGCCAGTTTGGTAGCCTGGAAAGCATTGCCAATTGTTTAGTTTATTAATATCAGAATCAGTGCCGACAAAAAACCAATAATTTAGGTTTGTTGGCAACTTTTTGGACAATGGCTCTAAAAACTACTGCAAATTACAGTCTGCTGACCGTCATAGCAAAGGTTAATATTATAGTATACTGCGTGATCAGCACCATTAAATTATTTGAAGATATAAGATAACGCCCATCTAGCCACCGTGATTTGACATTTCAATGTATAGATTGTGGATGTTGCCTTTTTGTCAGATAAAAAATAAGCGATTTAAGTCATATTGATTCATCTGCATGAAGGGATAATTAAACGCCTTACCCTTGATTAAATTTATAACATTAGTCTAGAGATTGTTTTGGTTGAAAGCTGGCATCTCAGCATTTTTGAATATTCTTAAAAATAATTTGCAAATAATCATTGCCTGATTTAAAAAATCTGAATAAGCTTTATAATCTCAATTATTTATCCGGTATTTGTCTGAACTCAAAACTCTAAAATACAGCAGTTTGCAGGTAGATGAGGTACAGATATTAATACTAAAACTCTTGTGGGGGAGGGCATCCTCTTGTGGGGGAGGGCAAAGATGCCCGCCTTAGTGTCGAAAGTTACGATTCAGTGATAAAATATTTTTTGTATACTTAACTTACGTTCTTTGCGTATATATACTAACTTATTTATTTTTCAGATAACATCAAAAAAATGTAGTTTTGCTTTTGATTATTACTTGCATGAATCAACTTAATATTAGATACTTAGCAAGTAAGTGAATAACTTCATTGCTCTAAGTTTGTGTGCAATGCCGCTCTGTAATAGTTAGAACAGCCAGCTAACTTTCTCTACAAGTAAAAGCAGTTATTGGGGTAGGAAAAATGGATAAATTAGAATTAGCGACATTAGGAAGAGGATACATTGATAAAAGTCCTTATGGTATATTTGATGTTCGTGGTCAGGAAGTAATTGTATTACCTACGGTTTTCATTGAAACGACTCATACTCCTATCTTTGGGGAATTAATAGGAGAACTAGCTAACAGGGTTCTGCAAACCAAAAATCAATGCCGAGTCTTTGAAATGGGTATGGGAACTGGTACTGCTATCTTGACAGTTGCCAAAATGAAGGGAGTATTAGCCAGTGCTTCAGACATTGCACCAATGGCTGTTTTGAATGCCAAAGCTAATGCTTTGTGGTGGGGTGTAGAATGTGATATTTACCAAGGAAATCTCTTTGAGAATGTCCCAGAAGGACAGTTTGATGTTATTGCTTGGAACATCCCATTTTTTAAAGAAAATCCGGGAGGAGTTGAAGATGTCAAGTTTCGGGCTGGGTTTGATCCAGATTATAAATATCTCACACAATTTTTAGCTGATTGTCAAAACCGATTAGCTGAAAATGGTCAATTAATGCTAGGTGTTGACTACAGTATGTGTGATATAGATAGCATTTATGAACTTATAGAACAAGCAGGTTTTAAATCCCAAGTTTTCCGCGAAATGAACCTGACATGGGGAGCAATGGACGTTGTGTGTGCTTTTTTATTGCTTGAACGCAAATAAAACTTTGGCGATTAATCATTAACTAATATGAATAATCGCCTTTTCCAGAGATAAAATTGATTTTACTCTAACTTTTGATGCAGTGCATTTTTTACAAAAACTTGTGCCTGTAACATATCTGTTATGGATTAACTCTCTCAACAAGGGCTTAAAAATTGGCGTATTTGTTTTATAATGTGTAAACATCAGCAGGATTTTTTTTACCGAAAACCTGGGGTTTAAAGCCCCGCCACTTCGACAGGTGATACAGTGAGCCTGTCGAACTTCTCAGTGCATCGCCTTCTAGGGCGGCTTTTGCGGTATTATAGCTTTAGCGGTAAAGCGCACAAATAAAAAACGAAGTAGGTCAAGCGGACGACTCCTGAACCGGAACCCTGGTAGTATAAATCCTAAATCTTGTACAAATGTGGGAGTAAAAACCAGAAATCAAAAGCCTTTTCAAACGCGGTCGGGCAGTCCGTGTGTGCTTGTGGACGTATCCAAACGGGGAAATTGGAATACTTGTATTCGGGTTTCTAGTTCGGACGGATGAAGCAAGAATCCTCATATCTATAGAGATGAGGAGTGTCAATAAATCTGTAGCGGTCAACAGCTATATGTGTGAGGAGCTGTTTCCGGGCTGTAATACAGTAAAACTGAGGAATGCAAAATGTCAAATAGCCCAGGGTTGTATATTCTACTAGTCAGCGTT
>REBL01000159.1 GCA_007692755.1 Nodularia sp. (in: cyanobacteria)
TGTGTCCTTTTCCCAAGCCCCTGTATTTAGGCATGGGGTTCTCCCCCCTGCACCCCGCCCCCTGCCCCTTGTCCTCTTGCCTGACTCAATTTGGGTTTTAAATTGGCAGATTCAAGCCAAAATTTAAGAATCTCAAATTAAATCAGGGAAAGATTATGGTTACGGAGTCATTACACAGAAGTCATTTCCGGTTTCTTATCTAAACTGATGAGACTTTTTTTCTGCCTATTTTTCCGCAACTTGACAACACTAGCCCCAATACCGAATATTCCCAGACCTAATATCGAAGCAGGCTCAGGTACTTTAGCTGCCCGTTCTACTGATAAGACTTGAATCCGACCTTGGAAGAAATCGCCTACATAAACTTTGTCATCGTGATAGTGCAAGCCAGCAGTCCAGTTAAATTTGCCAGGTTCCAGGTCTATGGGGTCGCCATAGGGAGTTGTGCCGCCTAAGGCTTGAGGTAGAGGTGGTGGTACAACTTCACCAGATGCATTCAGAGTTGGTCCGCCAAAGCTAGTTAAGAAATTACCATCTTTATCGAATACTTGAACGCGGCTGTTTTGAGAATCTGCGACATAAATATTTTCGTATTCGTCTACATCAATGCCGATTGGTTCTATAAATTGACCGGGTTCAGAGCCAGTAGAGCCAAAAGCAAAGAGAAAATTATCATCCGAGTCAAGAACCTGAATGCGACCGTTGTACTGGTCGTTAATATAAATTCTGCCAGTTGTGTCGGAGATAATTAAACCTCCTGGCCCCAAAAATTGACCGGGTTCACTGCCAGAACTGCCAATACTTCTAATGTGTTCACCTTCTGGATTATATACTTTGATAATATCGGCACTAAAATCACTTACATATAAGTTACCAGCTGCATCGAAATCCATTCCTCCAGGGCCAAAGAAGAATCTATCTTCTACTGGGCCGCTAAAGGAAGCATAGGATGTTTTATAGTTACCTTCGGCATCGAATACATTAATCCGGCTGTTGAAAACATCACCTACGTGCATATCCCCTGTAATGGGGTTGAATCGAAGGTCGGCTGGTTCGTCGAATTCTCCAGGCCCGGAGCCAGTGCTGCCGATGCCTTTAATATAGTTGCCTTCGCTATCGAAGACATCAACACGGTCAATACCCCGACCATTACTGACAAAAATGTTCTGAGTAGATTCTTGTACCCCTATACCTTGGGGAACAGTGATTACTCCTGGAACACCTGGAAAATCGCCATCGCTAAAGGTGGCAGGTCTACCAATACTACTGTCGTAATTTAAAGTTAAGGCTGCGGCTGTATTTATTGCTGCCAGTGTCATCAATCCAGCACCTGCAAGTGCAATTGACAATTTTTTTACTAATGCCATCTGAAATAAGCTCCTGGGGAATGGGAAATAGGGTTGAGGGAATGGGGAATGGGGAAATTTCTTTAAGTCTGCTATCCCTGCACCCCATTCCTTTTAAACAATTTGTTTAGGCGGTTTTTGTCAGGTTGGCTAATTTGCGTTTGCGCTTCGCTAGAAAAGTTGTGCCAAATGCTGCTGCTATGAGAGCTAGGGCTGTTGTGGGTTCGGGAACTTTTTGAGGATCGTAGCTGGTATCTTTGTGGGGATTGAAGCTGAGGACTTGTCCGACACCGGGGCGATCGCCTTTGTTGGTAATATAGATAGTGCCATCAGGGCCAACTTCTAAAGAGGTCGCAGATTCGAGTCCTTCACCAGCACTAATCAAAGTTGTGCGAGTTCCATCAGGAGCTACTTGGAATAATGAAGAGGCGAAATCATTTTCCCATGCTGGTCTATCGGCATATTGTAAAACTAACAAGTTGCCATCTTGGTCAAATTCCAAGTCACCAATTTGTGTAAAACCATCAGCGAATACTGTTGGTACACCATCATCCCCGACTCGATAAACACGCGAGCCACCTTCTGGATAGGGAAAGCCAGAAAAGTCACTGACGTATCTCGCACCATCAGGCCCAATTGCTACACCTGTGGGTACTGGTTGTAAGTCGATTTCGTTGGTGTTAAAGTCTATTCCTGGTGGTAGGGGTTGATCTGGGTCAAGTGGTGGGAATTCGGGATTTTCAAAGGGGGTGCTAAAAAATGGCACTACTCCTGTAATTCCGCTACCATCAAGGGCTACACTCAGTAAGGTGTTGGCTCCGGCATCAGCTATATAGGCGGTATCACCTTGAATGGCTAGAGCATAAGGGTTGCTCACAATATCTGTGCCATCAGGATTATAAAGGAGTTCATATTCTGCTAAATCGGCAAGACTGGTGAGCGCTCCTGTGTTTAAGTCGATGTTGTAAAGTTGTCCGAAGGTGGAATCATTGAAAACTGTATCCCGGTTGGCGGGGTTCCCAGCAAAGCCATAAACAAGGTAAGCGTTTCCTTGAGAATCAAACTTGATGTCTTGTGGTCCAGCACCCTCAATACCGGAAGGTTGGATAGCTAGAGATGGCAGTCCTGTGAATATTTGCTCTTGCTGACCATCTTGAATTCTAGTGATGGCAGCAGTATTACCAGAACATAAAGAAGCAAATTGTACACTGGGCGATTCTATACATCCGCCGTCTCCGCCTATACCTGTTTCTGTGACATAGATACTGCCGTCAGGGGCAACACTCACACCTCTAGCATTATCGAGTCCGTCAGCAATGACTGAGAATGAGGCAGCTTCGGCTGCTTTGGGGGCAGAAATCACAGTAATACAACAGCCGAGCAGTGTGATAGCAAATGACTTAAGTTTCATACTTTTGAAAACTATATAATTGGTAATTTGGGTAAATTTTGACGATTTGCAGGATAAGGAATTCCCGCCCCAGGGATATGTGGGATAAACACTGGTATTAATTTGAAAGTTTTTATCTGAGCGCTCAGACTTTATGAAGGGGTTTGAGGCGGCTACTCTTTCGCAACCAAACAACGCCGAAAGCGCCGATAGTTAATACACCTAATGCAGAATTAGCTTCAGGAACAGACTGGATATTGTCAATGCGGATAATTTGTCCTTCTCCTGGGCGATCGCCTCGGTTGGCGATGTATACAGTACCATCAAGATCAATGGTTAAGGCAGTAGGCGATTCCAATCCGTTGCCACTGATAAGAGTTGTGCGAGTGCCATCGGGAGCTATTTTGATCAAAGAACCATCGAGGTTATTTTTCCAGCCTGACTCATTGGCATACTGCAAAACATACAAATTGCCTGCATAATCAAATTCCAAGTCCATCAGGTGGGTAAAACCTTCTGCATAGATTGTGGGTATACCGTCATCACCCACGCGATAGATGTTTGCTCCTCCTTCTGGAAAGGGAAAGCCTGTATATTCACTGATGTAATAGGCTCCGTCTAGTCCTTTAGCTACACCTGTGGGAACTGATTGAATAGTCGTTACTAACGGTGGTGGTTCAGTTTGAGTTGGGACTTGTTCAGGTTCATTCGATGGGGTAAAGGAAGGTGGGAAGATGGGATCAACTAATGTTTGTGTGGGAAGTACGGCCAAAGCTTGCAATTCTGAGCCATCTGTATTCACTCGTAATAAGCCGTTGCCAGCCGAATCAACTGTCAGAAGTTGATCACCATCGATTAAGATTTTTAAGGGATTGCTATTGAGATCATCGCCATCCGGATTATTAACGAGTTCATAGTTGGCTATATCTGCAATACTCGTCCAGGAATTGGTGGCAAAATCAGGAGAGATAATTGTTCCTAGTCCAGTTTCACCCAAACTCTCTCGATAAGTGGGATTAGTCCCATACCCCAGCAGCACATAAGCCTGACCTGTAGCATCAAATTGAATATCACGGGGGCCAGCTGCTCTTTTGCCATCTGGTAATGCTAAGGAAGGTAACTCTGTGAGTACAGGCTTGATTTCACCGTTATCTATGACGCTGACTACACCATTAGTTCCATAGCATAAGGAATCGCCCTCGCCGCTTGGTGGTGGAACGCAAGCACCATTTCCTCCTGTTCCACTTTCTGTTATATATAGTTTACCGTCGTTGCTAAAACTAAGACCACCTGGATTATTCAGATTATCGGCAATTACTGTAAAGGATGCTGCTTCTGCTGCTTTTGTTCCCGATAAGGCAGTAATACAAAGACTAACAAGGGTAATAGTAATCTGCTTGATTTTCATCGGTTTTGTGATGTTTTTAAACGCAAAGGGGCGCTGAGGTAACGCAAAGGGGCGCTGAGTTTTTTTAGTGATTGGTTACTAGGGAGTTTTGTGTTTTTGGTACGTAACTCATTCCTAAGTCGAAGGATTTAAGATTTCCAGCTTGGGCTTCTAACATCCGTTTGATGTTCATACTTTCAGCCCCGAAGTCTTCAATTTGCAGTTTTCCGTGGGCGAGGACTTGATCGGTTTTCCAAAATGTGATGCGATGCAATATGAATCCAGAAGCTTCAGGATCAGCGAATGCGTAAGCTGTGGGAATAAGTAGGGCGACGGAACGCTGATAAAATCCGTAGTCTGGATAAAAGTTTTCTTGTTCAAGCAAGTGATATTTGCTTAAGTTATGTACTCTCAGAGAAATTTTAATCTTTTGGTCGTATTCATCTCTGAATTCACCTGATTGGGAACTAATTTCGCCAAATGGTCTGACTAAGTGCGCCCACTCATCCATATTTTTTAAGTCTGACAAATACTTGATTCCGATATCCATTGGCGCGTCAACATAAATGGTATCGGTATCGATGAAGTGGCGACCTTTAGCTGCTGTACTCCGTCCCGCTTGGCGTTCTAAAATTGCTTTGAGAGAACGAGTTTCGGAAGTATGTACAGTGTGAATCCCCTGCATTATCATGGGAGTTTGTCGTTTGGGATCGACAAAGCTTAACCAATGGAAGTACACACCTTTTTCGTCTGTTTCTGGATCAATGTAGCTGGGAGGAAACAGTAAAACTGGATATACTTGGAAGTATTTATTATACTCAAATCCGCAGTGCCATTCTATTCCATAAAAAAGCGGATTTTCTAGCTTTTTAACATGATAGTAGAGATTTTTATGATAACCTGATGCTGTTCCCAGCCAAGTATCTTCATCAATTTGCTCAATCATCCGGCTAAAAAGCGTCCAATCGTCTAAGTTTTTTAAACCGCAAAGATACTCAAAGGCAGTTTCGGGTGAGGTGGCGATATAAGTTGAGGTCGCAAATGAATTTTTTTCCATTTTACACTCCAAAAAATTAATATTCAGTGATTAAGCAGCAAGTTCTGTAATTTTGCTATTTTTGGCTTTTATAATCCGGTCTTCAGCTAACCGTTTAGAAGCATTATTTGTACTGATATTTTGCTGTTTAGCAATATCAAAAATTGCGAGAAGTGTGTCATAAATGTTATGCACTTGTTGAAAGGCTTTTTCTTCGTTATAGCCAATCATTTCGTTATAAACATTAATCAGACCTCCGGCATTAATCACATAATCAGGACAATAAGTGATGCCTTTTTGGGTCAGCATTTGACTATGTATTTGCTCATCACCTAACTGATTATTAGCCGCGCCAGCAATAATTCCCGCTTTGATCTGAGGAATTGTTTCACTATTGAGCATTCCCCCTAAAGCACAAGGTGAAAAAATGTCAACATCAAGAGAATAAATTTCTTCTGGGCTAACAACAGTCGCACCAAAAAGTTTTCTTACTTCCTCTGTTTTGGCTGGGTCTACATCGCTGACATAGAGTTTGATTCCATGCTCATGTAAGTGACGACAGAGATTTTTGCCAACATTTCCCAAACCTTGGATTGCAACTTTCAATCCCTGAATTTCTTGGCTGTGTAAATGAGATTGTACAGCAGCTTTGATGCCTAAAAATACTCCCAGGGCTGTGACAGGAGCCGGACCACCAGACTTTTCCGAGACTCCAACAACATATTTGGTTTCTTTACGAATTGAACGGACATCTTCAGGGGTAAGATTCACATCTTGTCCTGTAATAAAACGTCCATTCAGACTTTCGATAAAACGTCCATAAGCTCTGAGGAGTTCTTCGGTTTTTTGCTCAGGATTAGCAATAATAACTGCTTTTCCGCCACCAGCAGGAATATTAGCACAAGCGGCTTTATAAGTCATACCACGACTGAGACGCAGCGCATCTTTTAAAGCAGCTTCTTCATTAACATAAGGGAAGAGTCTGGTCGCCCCCATTGCTGGTCCTAGAGTTCGGTCATGGATAGCAATAATCGCCTTGATATCGGGATTTCTGCCATGACAGAATAAAACCTGTTCATGACCCATTTCTCTCACAGTTTCAAATAGCAGCATTTGCTTTTTCCAAGATTGATTTGGGATAATTTCCAGTAATTAAACACCACCTAAACTGCTACACAAAGTGATTATTCCTCACACCATTTCTTTGTAAGAAATTGCCCTGTGTAGCCATAGGTGCGCCGAATTCCTGCCTTTCCTCTCTTCTTCCTTCTCCCAAGGGGAGACGCTACGCGGTAAGCGAAGCTATGCCGAAGGCTTTACGTGTCCTTTGCGGTATGCGCTACGCGCACGCTACGCGTTAGCGGAGCTTTCGCTTTAGCGATACGTTCCTCTTACATAGCAGACAGGATCAAAACGAAGAATTCACGATCAAACTGATGGGAATGAAGCTGGTTTAGCGGAACCGTTCACCTGATTAGATTTAACTCCTTGTGCGGCTAAACTCTTATTCCGTCCACCAGAAGGCGCAGGTTGATCGGCATCAATCACTACATCAACGAGAAAAGGAACATTTGAGGCGATCGCTTGCTCTAATGCAGCTTCTAGGTCTGACTCTCGCACAACTCCCACAGCTTCTGCACCCATACCGCGAGCAATCATGGCAAAGTTGGTCTCTGGCATATCTGCATCTGCACCTTTCAACCCCAACATTTTCATGCCTTGATGGCACATATTGTAACGGGCATCATTAAGCACAATCCAAACAGCAGGAATATTATATTTTACGGCTGTGCTGATTTCATTATTCATCAGCATCGCCCCATCCCCGACAATCGCCACAGCTTTACCATTTCGGGCTTGGGCTGCACCTAAAACTCCTGTAGCTGTGTGACCCATAGCCCCTACTCCGGTGCTGACTCGATAACGATTGGTGTGAGCAAATCGCAAGAAATGAGTTGACCAAGTAAAGGAATTACCACACTCCGCCATAACTACCGCATCGCTACCCTCAACAATGATTTTTTGAATTGCAGCCATTAATACTTCTGGTCGCACTGGATAATCTACATCTGCAAGCGGTGCAATGGCTGTCTGTTCTGGATGAGGTAAGCAAATATCCCTAGAACAAGGGGGAATATCTGGCCATTGCTGCAAGAGTTCCTGCATATAAGCCTTGATATCAGACTGAATCGGGAATGTTTCCGCGTCTGAATAAGCTACCCCTGGAACTTCTGGGTCAATATCTACATGGACAAAGCCGAATGAGGGAACCATTGCTTTACTCCAAAAGGAAGTGGGTTCGCCTAAGCGGGTTCCTAATACAAGTGTGCGTAAAGGCGGTTGCTCTTCCATATAAGTCAAAACTGAAGCATGACCGCCCAAACCTGTGACACCGACAAACTGGGGATGATCTTCGGGAAAGATACCTTTACCACGGGGAGAACACATGACTGCGGCTCCAGTTTTTTCGGCGAATTGCCGAATCTCCTCGGCGGCGTGACGAGCGCCAAAACCTACCCAGATGGCAAAGTTTCCCGCAGATAGTAACTCTACAGATTTCGCGATCGCTTCCCCTTGAGAGGTCATAGGAAAACTCGGTATATCTAATTGTGGCAGACAAACACCATCAACTAAGCTGGTCTGGATCGCAGTGGGAATACTTAAATGGACGACAAATCCTCCTGGTTGCGCTAAACCCAAAGCAATTTTGCGAAAAACCTGGGGAAGTTGCGCCGCCGATTCAATGGTGATCGCATAGTTAAACAGCGCCCCTGGGGTGAAAATTCCGCCACTGGGTAGGGTATAGGTGCTGGTTTCCTGAATTGCCCAGCGTCCCCTTTGCGGCGCAGAAGTGCAAGCAGAGAGCAAAATTACCTTTGCACCTTCACCACGGGCGGCAAACAACCCGGTGAGCGCGTTAGTAATCCCTGGCCCGGCTGTGGTAAAAACTACCGTAGGGCGATCGCTGGCAAAATACGCCTCGGAAGCAGCAAAAGCAGCCCCAGCTTCATGGCGGAAATTCAACACCTCTATATTGCTATTGGATAACGCATTCCACAGGCTAGCCATTGCACCACCAGCTACCCCAAAAGCATAGCCTATGCCCAAATTTTCCAACATCTGCGCGATCGCATCAGCAACCGAAAGCTTAGGGGTTTCATTCAGTAAAAAAGGTTCAATTTCCGTTTTTTGCTCTAATTTGTCCAACTGGTGAGAACCGTTAGACGAAGATTCTACATAGTTCTTTGGTGGCAATTCCTTGTATAGCTCAGTGGTGATTTGAGGGGAGTTTGAATCAGTATAGTTTTGACTCATAATTTAACGTAATTTCAGAAACTTGTATAAAGGTTGCCTTTTCTGCACATTCACATTGCTGGGAATATCTAATACAAACGTCTCTGTTTTTTACAGTTATGACCGGATTTGATCAATAGTAAAGACGGTTGAATACTGCTGACTGATGCTTCTGAACGCAGACGCATTTTTTTTCTAAAGCGTACACAGTCAAGGAGGTGCTTATGGAAATCATAATAGAGTCCATGAAAACATATTTACAATCAATATTCTTTTGATAGGATTGTCATTTTTTTCGCTTTAATACTTATGCTTAGGTTATATTATCTGTTCCACCAGGAGATTCATGCTTTGTGATTTTTAAGATAGTTCCGTCATATTTGCAATCAAAAATATTTTGATTGTTTGTCTTTTTTTTGTTATTCTATTAGTAACCCAGAAAAAATACTTTTTATGAGACTTAATTCAAGCCAATAAAATTCATCAATTTAAATTGCTAATACAAGCATCTAAATACAAAAGAATTTTCTATTCAACAAAAATATTTTTGCAAGTCAATTTGGTGACGCTGCTTAAAACATAAAGTTTGATATTGTTCTGTTTCCTTAGATAGATGAATAAGTAAAAATTAAGTATTTTTTACTAAAAACTGTCTTGATGACAACAAAAAATCAAGTGTTAAAATATTTTACTTTGACGAGAAATATTTCTTGAGACAGATGACTAAGCAACCTACAATATAGTTAAATCTTTAACAATCGATAAAAAATTAATAAAATTTATAATTTCTATTTTGTGAGAGAAGACTTATTAATGATTTCAGCGAAATTAAGCCTTTATGTACTGTACAAATCAGATATTTTATGAATTAATATAGTTGTGTCGTTTCAGATTTATTGTGACATTCTTCAATGGAGGTTATAAAAGCTGTATGGCTAATTTTACGTATCACTCCTCCTGGAAAAATTAAACCTTAATGTTTAAGAATTTACCAAAAAAAGAAATCGCCTATTTTATTTGGGGAGGTAGGCGCTCTCGCATAATTCTTAAAATCAGGTAAAATTGCAATTTTATGTTAGATGGTTTTACGTAAAAATGAGATTTACTTTTATTAATGCGTCAGGATATATTAATAGTAAAAATGCATCACTATCATTGAAATTGCTTTTTTAAAAATTTAAATTGTGTATACTAAACCAGTACAAATTTCTGAGTTTACCAAAAAATCTAAATGTTCATTTAAATTTTGTTGGTAATAATTTAAAAATAAAAACTATATGCCTTTTTAATTAATTTATGTTAATTTGTTAGCAGGGAATTCACAAATAATTGTAGGTATTTCTGATGTTTAGTTTATTTATGGCTCTAGTGCTGACTTATGATAAGGAGAAAGTAAAGTCATGAACTCTAGTGAACGTACATTAGTTTTCTCCAATCCTCAATGGAAGCTACAGCCAGAAATAGATTTTAAATTTGCTTATTTCTTGATAAATCAAGCTGTAGATGCGGCTTTCTGTTTAAACGAAAATGAGCAATTTATTCACGTCAATGATGCCACTTGCCAAATGACGGAGTATTCCCGTGAGGAATTACTTTCCATGAGACTGCATGATCTCGATATAGACTTATCTCTACATAATTGGTCAGATATCAAATCACAAAAGTCCTCTACCTTTAAATCTCGCTATCGTGCCAAGGGAGGGCGTGTATTTTTAGTAGAAACATCTATTATCTATGTAGAAAATCTCGGTAAAAAGTTTGGCTGTGCCGTTGTGCGAGATAAAAGTGATGAACTCATAGAGTTGAGTGTACAAACATGGATGGATGAATTAAGAAACGCCAAAAACTATTTTCAACAAAAAGTTTCACAACTAACTACAAAAGAAGTAGAACTGGGAATATCCCTATCCATATTTAATTCTACCCTCGAATCTACTGCTGTCGGCATTGTGGCAATTAATTTTGAGGGAGATATTCTGAGTTTGAATCAGAAGTTTATCGATATGTGGCAAATTCCAGAATCCCTGATTTTATCTCAGAAATGTCCTCAATCTAAAGCTTTATTTGAGAACAAAGTAAAAAATCCAGAAGCATTCTCTAAACTGATTTGGGAAGTTTCTAGCCAAGCTGAAATTGAGAGCTACTATATTCTGGAATTGAAGGATGGAAGAACATTTGCACACTACTCTAAGCCTCACTATATGGCTGATAAAATTGTCGGTAGGGTATGGAGTGTATGGGATATTACTGAATCCAAACAGACAGATGAAGCACTGATTCTGAACGAAGCTAGATTCCGAACTTTAGCAGAAACAACAGAAGCGAACATCTTCCTGATTCAAGGCAAACAACTTTGCTATGTAAATCCGGCGGTGGAAAAACTCACTGGCTACAAAAAAGAGGAACTGCTAAACAACTTTGACCTTCATCGACTAATTAAGAGTAAAGAATATAGGCAGGTACGCCATCAAAATGCAGCATCTAACCTGGAATATCAGGAAATGAAACTGCTGACAAAAGGCGGCACAGAACGTTGGCTAGCTTGCGCGGTTGCCAAGCTTGATGGAATGCTGGATTTCGGAGGAAAACCAGTCGAACTGATTACAGGCATTGATATTACAGATTACAAAAATGTAGAATCAGACCTTAACCAAGCGTTAGAACAAGCAAAACAACTCAGCGAACTCAGAGCGCGGTTTCTAGCTATGGTCTGTCATGAATTTCGGACTCCACTGAATATTGTTTCATTCTCGAATAGTTTACTAAAACAACAAGTAGACAAACACACAAAGCAGAAAATACAACCATTAATCGAACATATTGAAAAAGCCATCGAACAAATCAGCCAGATGTTGGATGATACTTTGTTATTTGCTAAAGCAGAAACAGCCAAAATAAGTTTTGAGCCTCAACCGCTTGATTTAGTTCAGTTCTGCAACAATTTAGTGGCACAAATGCACATGAGCATGAGCCAAGAATTAATCAATTTTGGCAGTCAATTTGATTGCCTGATAGCCTGTGTTGATCCAAAATTACTTGCGCCAATTTTCAAGAATTTGCTCGAAAATGCCATTAAATATTCTCCCTCTGACATGATGGTTGATTTCATCCTGGGTTGTGAAAATGGAAAGTTAATTTTCCAGGTCAAAGACCAGGGAATTGGTATTCCACTAGGAGATCAAGAAAATTTATTTGAACCATTTTATCGGGGGAGTAATATCAAAAATCTACCCGGTACTGGATTAGGGTTATCGATTATCAAATCCCTTGTAGACTTACATGGCGGTCAAATTGCTCTAGAAAGTCAGGTAGGTGTAGGCACTACCTTTACTGTGATGCTGCCATTAATTGAAGAAGAATTTCTCTGTTCCTAGTCATAAATCTTGAATAAGCATAGTTGTGAATTAAACACTTAATATTTATAACTCTGGAACTGGGAAATCAAAAAATAATCTCGTTTGTTTCTGCCACAATTTAGGGTGCTAGAAGATGAAGTACGAATCACCGAAAAAAATTTTAGTAATTGAAGATGATACTTTGACGCGGAATCTTTATGTAAAGGGTCTTCAGGCTAAAGGTTTTGATATTATCAGTGCTGAAAATGGTTTTGCTGGTCTGCAACAAGCACAAGAGCATCTCCCTGATTTAGTAGTTTGCGATATTACAATGCCTGATATAGATGGTTATAGTCTTCTCACTATGCTGCGTCAAGATCCTGTGACAGCCATTATTCCCTTTATTTTTATTACTGGTAGCTGTACTAGAGGTTCTGTTCGCAAAGGGATGGAGTTAGGTGCAGATGACTATGTTACTAAACCCTCTACACTAGATGAATTGCTCAGAGCAATTACTACCCAATTGCAAAGACAAGCTATGCTCCAAAGCTGGTGCGCTACTAAATTTCAGGAAGCTCAAAAATCAGCATCCGCAGATAAGAGTTCAGTGTTGGAACAGCCTCATTCAATATTTCCCTGTATTCCCCAATTAAAACAAGTTTTTGACTTTATCGAAGCCCATTATCACGAAGGAATTACGCTGTGTGATGTGGCTGAAGCCGTTGGCTATTCACCAGCTTACTTAACAAACCAAGTAGGAAAGCAGACAGGGGAGACTATCAACAGTTGGATTGTGAAACGCCGGATGCAAGGAGCGCGTTTTTTACTGCAAAATGACCACCAAACAGTCGAGCAAATTGCCAGACAATTGGGTTATCAAGATGTTTCCCATTTTTCTCGCCAGTTTCGGCAACATCATGGTTTACCTCCCCATGCTTGGCGCAAAGAACATCAGGTTGGGTATTGCAAATTCAAAGTCAGTAATTAGAAAATTCAGTAAGTTGGCGAGAATAAACCTAACTATGTGAATTAGTGTAAATATATGTAATTTAGCTCGTAGTAATTGCTCTCTACCCTTAATTTAGGACTAAAGTCCTGACTACAAACCTTTAATTATTTTGAGATGAGGGAGAGAATTTGAGAATTTCCCGCCACAGCTTACAACTTGGCGGGAAATTTTTGTTGGTCATATGACCTGCTTGTTGGTGATTTTAAGCTAAAACACATCTACTTTGCATAATTTAGGTCAGAAAGACACTCGGTCAGGGTATAACGAGCGTGGCTGGGCTTATTGAAAGGATTAATCAAAAAATAAAATTTCAATGTAGCAAATTGGGCAAAAAAAATATACTTTTTTTGCCTTTGTTAACCTTTTGTTTACCTTGAGATGTATCTAGTAGGAGTATTCTTATTGACTGTACATACATAAATGCACAAAAAATTGACAACAATGCTTGTTTCACAGAGCAAGCCTCAAACATTCCCTGCGGTACTGCTACAAATGTAGACTTTGGTGCCAGTGATGTTGCCATGACCGATAAAGCAAGGTCTTTTTGATCTGAATCCGTAGTCGTTTCGCAAAGTGAACATATTTTTCATGGTTCTCAATCGCAAAGTCCTTTTAGCAATCGCCACTCTACCCATGATGTTGGTAGCAACAGCCTGTGCGCCTAGCCCGCAAGCTGGTGGTGAAGGTAGTGGTGGGCAGAGGGTAACTATTAGTGGAGCTGGGGCGACCTTCCCAGCACCTATTTTTCAACGGTGGTTTGATGCCTATAATCGCCAAGTCGATTCCAATGTCCAAGTGAGTTATCAGTCCATAGGAAGTGGGGCTGGTTTGGAGCAGTACATCAATGGTACGGTAGACTTTGGAGCCAGTGAAGCACCCATTACTGACTCCGCAGACCGACTAAAGTCTTTCAAAGATAATTACAATTACGATCCGATCCAAGTTCCCATGACTGGGGGCTTTTTATCGTTCTCCTACAATTTGCCAGGAATTAACGATCTAGAACTGAGATTATCCCGCACCACCTATTGTGGCATCGTCACGGGTAAAATTACTCGCTGGAGTGATCCAGCGATCGCAGCTGATAACCCCAATTTAACCATTCCCGACTTACCTGTTACCTTCGCTCACCGTTCTGATGGTAGTGGTACCACCTTTGTATTCACCAACCATATTCAAACTGTTTGTCCAGACTGGACAGCTGGCGCAGGAACTTCAGTAGACTGGCCTGTAGGAGTTGGTGGTCAAGGTAACGAAGGAGTAGCTGCTAGCATTCAGCAGAATCCAGGAGCCATTGGTTATTTATCCTACGCCTACGCTGCTCTTAACGACATTGATTCAGCTTTAATTGAAAATAGAGCCGGAACTTTTATCGCTCCATCTCCTGAAGCAGCAGGCAGAGCTTTATTAGACGAACCAGTACCCGAAGACTTCGCTCTTTTAGTCCCCGACCCAACTGGTGCTGATTCCTACCCGATCGTCGGTCTAGCTTGGGTGATGATCTATCGCAATTATGAAGACCCAGCTAAATGGCAAGCTCTGCGTAATGTCTTGGAATGGTCTTTAGGCCCAGATGGCAAAGCGCTGGCAGAGGAACTTCTTTATGTTCCCATTCCTGACCCTCTAGTTGAGCGGATTAAAGCTGTGTTTGACACTGTGAACACCAATTAAGCATCTGAGATTATTGGGAGTGTCCTAGATCATCAAACACTCCCAAAATTGACTCAGGGACTCTGACTTGAGGCATGATCAAACAATATTATGGAGTGAAAAAACGTCATGACATCGGCTGATCCATCAACTCGGTTAACCAATCATAGCCTGGAAAAGCAAACCAGTCCGGCGAGGGTTCTCGATGTCGGTTTTTGGGGACTAACCTTGCTACTAGCCATCAGTGCTGGAGCAGTTTTACTCTGGGTAATCGTCCAGACAGCCATAGCAGCTACACCAGCCATTCAAGAATTTGGTCTTGGTTTTTTATGGGGTACAACCTGGAACCCTGTTACCAATGTCTATGGGGTATTGCCTCAGATATATGGAACCTTAGTCACAGCCTTTATTGCCCTGTTAATTGCCATTCCCTTGGGCATTGGAGTGGCCATCTTTTTAACTGAAGGATTTGCGCCTAAGTGGGTGACAACTCCCATCGCCTTTGCCATTGAGCTAATCGTTGCTGTTCCCAGTGTCGTTTTAGGGATTTGGGGTATTTTCGTCCTCGTTCCTACAATCAGACCGATTTTCAACTTTATTAACAGCTCCTTCGGCTGGATTCCCTTCTTTAGTGGCGATTCCGCCTCCGGCAATAATCTGCTAACTGTGGGCTTGGTACTGGCAATTATGATTGTGCCGATTATTATCTCTATTACTCGTAGTACCTTTGAAGTCCTACCCGTATATCTCCGCAATGGTTCCTTAGCTTTGGGCGCAACTCGTTGGGAAACAATTCTCAGAGTGCTGATTCCGGCTGGCTTGTCGGGCATTATCAGTTCTGTCATGTTGGCTCTGGGTAGGGCGATGGGGGAAACAATGGTGGCCGCCATGCTAGTTGGTAACGCCAACCGGATTAACATCTCATGGCTTCAGCCCGGATCGACGATTACAGGTTTGATTGCCTCCCAGTTTGGTGAAGCCGGACGTACCCAAGTAGCAGCTCTCATGTACGCTGGCGTAGTGCTAATGGTCTTGTCACTGGTGGTAAACATTTTAGCTGAGATGATTATTCGCCGATTCCAGAATATTGAGTAAAGTTTCTGGCTGTTTCCTCAGCTTTAATGCGGATGCAAAATTAAGTTTACAAAAGATTAATTATGGATAAATCAGGTTTTAAGCCTTCCTTTGCGTCTGAAGGCAATGATTTCGATATTAGTCAAAAGACTATGGCTCCCCATCGCCGCATGACTGGGCAGGTGTTGACGATTTTAACTATGGTCTTTGCCGCCACGGTAGTTATCCCTCTAATTTGGGTTCTGGTGAGCGTGTTTGAAAAGGGTGTGAGTTCTCTGGTATTTCCAGATATTTTTACTAAGCTTCCCCCACCTCCTGGTTTATCTGAGGGGGGCTTTGGTCATGCCATTATTGGGACTTTAATGACTCTGGGAGTGGGGACATTGATTTCAGTTCCCTTTGGTATCATTGCTGCCATTTACCTGGCTGAGTTTGGTCGGGGAACTAAATTGGCTTACTTTGTGAAATTTTCCTGCAATGTCCTCACCGGGGTGCCGGCTATTCTGTGTGGCTTATTTGCCTATTCCATTGTGGTTACGCCTTTAAGGTCGTTTTCAGCTTTTTCTGGTGGGGTAGCCTTGGCTGTGTTAATGCTGCCTATTATTATTCGGTCTACGGAAGAAGCTTTATTGCTAGTGCCTAATGAGTTGCGTTTGGCAGCAACAGGTCTGGGAGCGACCAGATTTGAAACCGTTGTGCAAATTGTATTACCAGCGGCACTGACTTCAATTGTGACAGGTGTCGTTTTATCTGTTGCCCGTGCATCCGGGGAAGCGGCTCCCTTGCTGTTTACTTCCTTTAACAATAATTTCTGGGCGACGAATGTTTGGGAACCTGTGTCAACTCTGCCAGTGTTGATTTACTTTTTCTCGATTATTCCCTATAAGGCTTCCCAGAGTTTGGCTTGGGCAGCAGCCTTGATATTGTTGTCAATGGTGTTATTGTTTAGTGTTCTGGCTCGGTTCTTCAGCCGGAAAAAGAAGTTCTAGAATCAGTGAATTTGTATCAATTTTTGTGCTAGAAACTCATCTAGGTTCTATTTAAATTGGAGATATCATGATGGAACAGAAAATGAGTAGTGCAGCCGTGGAAACTCAGCACATTTTTCAAGTCAACAATCTATCGGTTTACTATGGCGGTGCGATCGCGCTTCGGGATGTGACAATGGATATCCTGAAGGATAAAATTACCGCTTTCATTGGCCCTTCTGGTTGTGGTAAAAGCACTCTTCTACGTTGCTTCAATCGCACTAATGACTTGATTCCCGGTGCTAAGGTCAAGGGACAACTAACTTACCGAGGTCAGAATTTTTATGCTGCTGGGGTTGACCCAGTGGTAGCACGTCGTCGAGTTGGTATGGTATTTCAGCAGCCTAACCCTTTCCCAAAGACGATTTATGACAATGTAGCCTATGGCTTGCGGGTGAATGGCATGAAGGACAACATGGATGAGGTTGTCGAAAATTCCCTCCGCCGTGCAGCCCTCTGGGATGAGGTGAAAGACAATCTCCAGAAGTTGGGAACTTCTCTTTCTGGGGGACAACAGCAGCGTCTGTGTATTGCCCGCGCTATTGCGGTTCAGCCGGATGTGATTCTCATGGATGAACCTTGTTCTGCCCTAGATCCTGTCTCGACGATGCGAATTGAGGAGTTGATGCTGGATCTAAAGCAGCAATACACCATTGTGATTGTCACCCATAATATGCAGCAGGCTTCTAGAGTTGCTGATTATACGGCTTTCTTTAATGCTGAAGCTTTGGAGGGAGGTAAGCGAGTTGGTTATCTGGTAGAAGTAGATACCACCGACACGATTTTTTCAAATCCCCAAAATCAAAGCACTCGCGATTATGTGAGTGGTCGTTTTGGCTAAGTCCAGACAGTGGAGTCTGGAGTCTGGAGTCTGGAAGGAAGATTTTCAAAAAGTTCAAATTTCCCAAATTACAGCTTTTTGACTTATAGCAACCGCCAAGGCAGTTAGGACATAAAAAAGTTACTAAACCCAGTCACAGCAAGCTTTTGACTTTTGACTTTTGACTTCCGCGCCGCGGTTATCTTGGCTGGCTGGGCAACTTACCAAAAAGCTGAGTGGAACTATACCCAAAGCAAGTTATCTATCGCGAAATTTAACACTACACTACATTAACTATGGCTACTAACACTAGTACATTGAATGAAACAGAAACCGCTTTACGGACAGAAAACCTCAATGTTTACTACGGCAATTTCTTAGCTTTGCAAAATATTTGGCTGGATATCCCGAAGAATCAGGTGACATCCTTTATTGGACCTTCTGGTTGTGGTAAAAGTACATTGCTGCGATGCTATAACCGTCTTAATGACGTAATTAATTCGTTTCGAGCCGAAGGTAAAGTTTATTTTTACAATAGCAATTTGTATGCACCAAATATTGATCCTGTAGAGGTGCGCCGGAGAATTGGGATGGTATTCCAAAAACCAAACCCGTTTCCAAAATCAATTTATGACAATATTACTTTTGGTGCCAAAATTAACGGTTATAAAGGTAATTTAGATGAATTGGTAGAAACAAGTCTGCGGCAAGCTGCTTTGTGGGATGAAGTTAAAGATAAATTGCGCCAAAGTGGGGCATCTTTATCTGGGGGACAACAGCAACGCTTGTGTATTGCCAGAGCGATCGCAATACAACCAGAAATTATACTTATGGATGAACCTTGTTCAGCTCTAGACCCTCTTTCGACTTTGCGGGTGGAAGAACTAATTCACGAACTCAAAGATAAATATACCATCGTGATTGTTACCCACAATATGCAACAAGCGGCACGAGTGTCTGATAAGACAGCATTCTTCAACGTGAAGCTTTCTGAAGGTGGTCGCAGTGGTTATCTCGTTGAATACAATGCCACAGAACTGATTTTCAATGATCCTCAGCAAGAAGATACTCGTGATTATGTTAGTGGCAGGTTTGGTTAAGCGAACAGATTAATCAAAGTTTTCACTGCCCACCCTACAAAAGTTTGAAGGTGGGAGTTTTTTTGATATTTTACCGAAAGGCGAGAGGAAAGCCCGTGGTATTTATACAGTCACAAGCCTGCCCAAATTGTTAGGGGTTTTCCGACTTGTTTGTACAGTAGGCTGGAAAGTATGACACCGTTGTTATTGGCGGTGAGGCTTTTGTTGGGCTGGCGGAGAAATTCGTAGTAGCCGTTGTACAAGCCGTTATCGGATTGCAGATTTGTTTGGACAAATTTAGCTAATTTACTGGTATATTCGGTGTTATATAGTACGTGCCAGCCAAGGGCTGCTTTGGTACTGACAAATCGTAAATTTTGATGTTTTTCGCGGGTGTCTGTAATTGCTACCCAAGGTTGGCCATTGACAAATAAGCTGTTGTAAACGAAGTAGGGTGGACGGTCTAGGTTATCTTCGGTGACTGCTGTTAGTTGTCCGGTGGCACGATAACGGGCTTCTTGGGCGGCTAATATCCGATCTGCAAAAACTTTCGGTAAGGATTGAAATCCGGTTTCAATACCATCTAATATATAGGGTTGGCTGAGGACGTAGTTGTTCGCACCTGATTTTTCATAGTCTCGTTTGTCGTAAGGTATGCCTTCGCCGTAAAGATTGGCGTATGCGGTATTGGCTTGATATTCTAAAGCTTCATTGACATTTAAGCCCCACAGTTTCAGACCATAGGCGGCATAGTTTCCATAACCTAAGCGTCCTTCTTGGTTATATTGTTCTCTACCTTTGACGACGCTAGTACCATACATTTCACCTCTTCTGGTGAGGCGTTTAACTTGCCAATGATTCCAAACTTCTTCTGTTTGCGATCGCCACTGGGGATATTTGGAACCGACTATTTTTAACCACAGTGCCATTCTCCCTAAATCGATGGCTGACCAGCCAATTTCTTCGCGTTTGTCTAGTTGACCATAGTTAATGGGTAACAGAGTTTTGGAGTTATAAACTTTATTGGGGAGTTCTTCTTTATATAAGGGCATAGTTGCTAAAGTCTGCAACATCACACCCATTTTTTGGTCAAATTCCGACTCAGAGACAATATCTAGTTCTTTAGCGCTGACCAAAGCGGCGATCGCAGCTGCTTGATCCCACATGGTGACCGAGGTAAATCCATCCACGGAATTGACTAAACCTGTTTCATCGTTCCAGTTACGTTGGAAGTATGACCAAGCTTGACGGGCGATCGCCATTTCCTCTGGGGTTAGTTGTCCGACGTTGGGCGCAACATAAGGAATAAAGGAGATAATAACTTGGTTAGGGCTAATGGGGTCGCCTGGTAAAACTAAAGATTCTGCGTCAAGTCTCGCCACTTCTTCTGGGTCAACTTCTGGTTCTTTCACGAGAGAAATCGGTTGAGTGATGGATGTTTCTGGTGTGTTTACAGAAGCTGTCCGAGTCCGATTTAGATACTCAGACCACGAATTAAAAGCAGTGATTGCGATCGCGGCTGTGACTATTCCTCCTACGGAAGCCAGTATGGATAACTTTTTTGATGGGGGTTCAAAATCAGAGGTCATTTTTGTTTAGGGTTTTGTGGTGTTAGTTAATATACGATTTTACTGACCATATTGACCTTTCCCCGCCATGAATAGACGGTGTACACACAAGTCTTATAAAGTTGCCTAACAGCGTTTCGATCCCCCCTAGCCCCCCTTGAAAAGGGGGGAACTAGAATCAAAGTCCCCCTTTTTAAGGGGGATTTAGGGGGATCAGATTATTTGTGTGTACACGGTAGCCGCCATGAATAGACGGGGATTCTAAGGGGTAAGGAAATTTAAGCGCAAAGGTACGCTGAGTTAAAATTTGAGTCGTAATTATCCTGAGAGGGTGTTGTTATTGTAGGCGCTTGCGCCGGTGTCTCGATTGCGAACATTAGTAAACAAGTTAGCCGCAACGGATAATTGACCTAATTGCCTTAAAAAACGTAAGTTAAGTATTTATAATTATTACTATAATTATTATTATAAATATTATACAGCATTATTTAATATTCCTTTGAGCAATAGATAAAAAATTGATAACAAAATATTGCAAATTTGGAGTATTGAACTATACTTAGCAACGGGTAATAATTTCATTGCCTAACTTGCAGTACAACAGGTGTATCTCAGGTGATTATAGAATCTGTATTGTATGAAATAACTAGTCAGGAACCATTGGTCTGTTCTTCAGAGGTAAGGCTTTGTAATCCTTGTGTGATTATTGCCGCCCCCGATAACTTTTATCCCCAGCCACTAGTTCCAGAAATATATAACACACCTGAGTCTACTATGCCCATAGTAGAAATACTATACCCAGATATTCCCCAGGATACTCCTAAAAAACCTACTACACTTACTAATATTCCAGCACGATTAATTCAAGAGGCTGATCAAATTGCTGCCCAACGTGCTTGGAAATACTTTGGACGCAATTGGAACCCGCAAACAGGTTTAGTAAATTCAGTGGATCATCTACCGTGGACAACTTGGTGGGATTAAGGCAGTGCTTTATTCGGAATTCATGCTGCTAGACAGTTAGATTTATTACCAAATTATGTTTTTCAAACGCGTCTCAATACTTTACTAATGCTGTTATTTTAGAAAGTTTACTTTACCAAGCTAGAAATAGACAACCATTTATTTTTTAATTTTCTTTCAGGTGCAATATGGCTTCAGTCTCTATTCTTAATGATGCAATAAAATTTCCCGGTAATAGCCGTTCCAGCCTCAAAAAAAGAACGCTGCTGTTTCGCTATTTGGCAGAAATAAATTTAATTTTTGGTGCTTGGTATTTGCATTGGCGGATTAGTAACTCTATCAACTTTGATGCCCTGTGGCTTTCGGTTCCCTTATTATTAGCCGAAATTTACAGCTACTTCGGCGGAGTCATGTTTGTCATTGGACTTTGGCGACCCTTAGTCAGACAAATTAAATCTCTCGACAAGCTAATACCAGCCATACCCATCTCTGATTGGCCGACTGTAGATGTCTTTGTTACTTGCTATAACGAGCCGCCAGAAATTGTAGAAGCAACGGCTAGAGAAGCTTTAGGAATGGATTACCCCACCATCAAGTTACGAGTTTATATCTTGGATGATGGTAATTCACCAGAAATGCGAACCATGTCAGAAAGATTATGTATTGAAGATTTACAATCACCATTATTGCAATACGAAGCTAATCGCATTGATGCAGAACGTTCTACCCTGCTAGAACGTCTAGAAGAATTAAATAATTTGCAACCGGATTTACAAGCGGCTGAACAATGGTTACAAACTTCTTCTTCCGCAGCAGATAATCCGATGAAATTTTTAAATAGTCTGCGGCAATTTATTTTATGGTTAAATCTTCCTGAAAAAAGTAGTATTAGTAATAAAATAAATACTATCCAAGAACGTCTAACTACAGAGCGACACTTATTAGAATCTGCCATTTACCAAAAAGAATTAGAACTAGTTGAACTAGCTCGTTTACGCTATATTGCTCGACCCAAAGAACCAGGAATACAACATCACGCCAAAGCTGATAATCTCAACTATGCGATTTTCTCCGGCGAAACGGTAGGGGATTTCATCCTGACTTTAGATGCAGATCATATTCCCAAGCCCCACTTTCTCAAGCGAGTTTTACCGTATTTCTCTACTTACAATTTTTCCACAGGAAAGTACGAAACAAACAAAATTGCTTTTGTCCAGACACCCGAAGATTTTTACAATATTCCCTCTGGCGATCCTTTTGATCATCGCGCCAGTTTATTTTATGGGCTGTTGCAACAGGGTAAAGATGGCATGAATGCCGCTTTCTATACAGGTACAAATGCCGTATTAAGAAGAGAAGCATTAATTAGTGTAGGACTACAATATTTTGCCGATGAATACGCCAAAGATGTACAGCGTTTAGATGAATTTGAATTAATTGGTGGTGTATCCAGCAACAGTATTACCGAAGATATGAATACAGCTATGCGCTTACATTGTGCTGGCTGGAAATCTGTTTATCATAATGAACTTTTAGCCGAAGGATTAGCGCCTGATGATTTGAGTTCTACGTTGAAACAGAAACTACGTTGGGCGCAAGGAACTATACAAGTCTTAGTCAGAGAAAATCCCCTGACTAAAGCCGGATTAAGCTTTTGGCAAAAGTTGCAATATTTCCAAACCATGTATAGTTATTTTTCAGGTTTTGCGACTTTTGTATTTATCTTGTGTCCAATTATCTATTTTTTCACAGGAATTGTCCCCGTGAAAATATATGATCTCGATTTTGCTATACACTTCTTCCCAGCTTTTATCATTAATCGCCTCACCTTTCTCGCTGCTACTTGGGGGATTTCCGCTAGAGAAATATGGCGTTCAGAACAATATGCCATCGCCTTATTTCCTTTATTAATGCAAGCCGTGTGGAGTGTATTTTCTGGTCAACCCATTAAATTCCAAGTTACACCCAAGCAGCGACAATCAGGAATATATCTCCGGCTGATTTGGCCACAGCTAGTTGTCTTTGTCCTGACTATCTTAGGCATAGTCTGGAGCCTTTATCGTTTTGCAACAGGAACTTTAAATACTCCCTGGGTTTATTTACTCAATGGTGCTTGGTCTATCTACAACCTGTCATTAATTTGGGCAATTATTCATGCCTCTATTTGGCAACCGAAGTCTAATTCATAATCAAGAATTAGCATTACTGAATATGAGGATAAAATTCAATCTCTTAAACTTTTACTCTTTGCGCCTCTGCGTCTCTGCGTGAAACAAATTTCTGATTCAGCTATTAGTAAAGCTTCATAAAGCTTGCTTTTTTCTCCATCAAATGTAAAAATCAAGACATATCTAATAAAACAAATTAAAGGTAAACTCTATGAATCCCACAGTCAAAATACTTGAGCCTTCAGGCATTTTAAATGCAGTTAAGGGTAATGAACTCCGCCGTGAAATTACTAATCTTACATCTACAGGGGCTGATATTGTCTTAATTGACTTGAAAAATGTCAATTTTATTGATAGTTCAGGTTTAGGTGCTTTAGTTTCGTCAATGCAAGCAGTAAAACAAGCTAATGGGAAACTCTTTGTTTGCTCTGTTAGTTCTCAAGTGAAGATGATTTTTGAATTGACGAAAATGGATAGAATTTTACACATTTTTGAGACTAGAGATGAATTTAATAGTCAAGTGTTAGCCACACAATAGTTTATTTCTCTCACGCAGGGGCGCAGAGAAGAAAGTAGTAAATCTAAATTCCTCAAATTCTCTGTTTCCTCTGCGTTTGGTATGGGCTACGCGAATTGAAAAAATAACTTTCTCTGCTTAGAGAAAATTATCTAAGCAAAAGTAATTTTAAGTAGAGATAAATCATCATCAAAATTATTACAGCCGCTAAGACTTTGAATCTGTGCTAATACTTCTTCAAGGTTAGAGATATTTGCCTGACTCCAGTGAATTAATAAATCAAAAAAAGCATTGAAACCCCAAATTTTACCATCTGGTTGTAGAACTTCATAAGCACCATCACTAAAGAGGTATAAAGTGCTGTTTTCCGGAATTTCTAAACTATCCACTTGAAAATCAATATCAGGGATAAAACCAATTGGCAAATCCAAAGAACCTAGCTGTTTAATATCTGTAGCATCTTGATTCAGCAGCACACCTGATGGATGTCCAGCATTAGCATAAATTAATCGCTGTTTTAGACGATTGTAAACTCCATACCAAATTGTGAAATACTTATTGCCATGACTACTCATTTGAAAACTATGATTAAGCGCTTTTAAAACTTCGCCGGGATGAGAAAAATTAGTATTGGGTAGAGACTGCGATCGCAAGACATTCAACACAGACACAGACAGTAGTGCTGAACCTACCCCATGTCCTGAAACATCTAAGAGATAAATAGCCAAATTATCATCATCAATCCAGTAATAGTCGAAGCAATCTCCCCCCAATTGTGTTGACGGAACAAACAAAGCCTCTGTAGTTACAGCACCTACAAGGGGTGATGGTAAGAGCGATCGCACATAATCAGCAGCTTCAGCTAACTCAGCTTCTAAATTTTGGTTTAACTTCTCCAAAGCTAACTGTTTATTTTTCAAATCATGATTGAGCTGATATAACCTCAAACCTGCTCTTACCCGCGCCTTCAACTCATTCATTTCAATTGGCTTAGAAATAAACTCATCCGCGCCAGCATCTAATCCCTGAATTCGCTCCCCCTCTTCTCCTGGTGCTGCTCCCTTAGCAGTCAGCAAAATAAAAAAACTTGTTGCCAAATTGGGATCTTCCTTAACTTGACGACACACCTCCAATCCATCTATTCCTGACATGACCCAATCACAGATAATCAAAGCCGGATGTAATAATTTCGCCTGGATAATTCCTTCTTCCCCACCACTGGTCACAGTGGTATCATAACCCTGATTTTGCAGTGTTCTTTTCAATGCTGCCCGCACTATAGGATCATCATCAATAATCAGTATTTTAAACATAAATTTTAACTAAAACTAAATTTATAGCAACTCGCATTAAATAAACATTTGTCTTTTGTGAGCTTTACAGTTCGTTTCATAAAATTCATCTCATCTTCACGAAAAATTGTTATAACTAATCTAGCAATAAAAAAGTTTTATTATTTTCACGACAGAAATTAAAATATTACCAAGCTGAAGAATGAATACAACAATTCATCTCAAAGTTAAAACAGACCTGGATGATACAGCCAAAGTTTTATCATGGTTTGAGCAAATCAATCAACCTCCTCTTCTTAATCAAAAAGTTTGGTGGCAATGTCAAACCTTACTGATTGAAGGTTTTGCCAATATTGTAGAACACGCACACAAAAATTTACCTGAAGAAATTCCCATTGAGTTAGAAGTTGTGCGGTTAAGTGACTGTATAGAAATTCGTATCTGGTCTCTTGGTCAAGCATTTGACTTGGAACAGCAATTAAAAATAACACCTGAATTGACAGATAATTTTTTAGAAAGAGGTCGTGGTTTAAAAATTATCTCTTCAATAGCTGAAGAATTAAGTTATCTTCCCACAGATGATCATCGCCATTGTCTATTCTTAAAAATTAAATATTAAGTTTTCAATATTTCCCCAATAGACTGAATTAGGATGTGGAGAAACAAACAACCTTCTCTGATGAGACGCTATTATGCCCCCATAGGCGCAGCGTCTCCCCTTCTCCCAAAGGACTACAGTGTACAGACAAGTAGAAAAACTTGGTCTAGGTAGGGTGTGTTATGGACGTTAGTCCTAACGCACCGATAATCGAGGATGGTGGGTTGCACTACGTGAAAAAACAACACCTGTTGCTACAACTGTGGAAACCCCGAAAAAAAAGATTTGGTGTAATTCAATCATTTGTGTGTACACAGTAGCTGCCAAAGGCAGAAAGACGCAAATCAAGAGAGTTAATTTGCTGCTAAAAAAACTTTAATTTCTTGGATAAAGCCTTCTAATTCTGCTATTAATTCAGTTGTACCGACACACTTATGTTCATGACTCATTTGTTCTAATTTTTCTGCGGCTTGCTGTATAAATATAGCTCCTATATTGGCACTTGCACCCTTAAGATGATGTGCTTCTCGCGCTAGTTGTGGAAAATCATTAGTAGCGATCGCAGCTTTGGTAGCTTCTAAATGTAACTGGCTATCTTCAACGAATATTTGTAATAATTCTAATTCAAATTCGGTGTTATTTTCAGAAAGCTGGTGTAAATGTTCCCAATCAATTGCCAGTTCAATATTAACATTTGCAGTCAATATTACTTGGCTCCAATGCTCCAGAACTGCTGCTAACTTTTCTTTTTTTACTGGTTTACTCAAATAATCATTCATCCCAGCATTTAAACAGTTTTGTTGGTCTTGTTTCATCGCATTAGCTGTCATAGCAATGATTACGGGTTGGCGCTCAAGAAGACGACGAATTTCTCTGGTAGTTTCTAAACCATCTAAAATTGGCATTTGACAATCCATGAGAATTAAGTCATAGGGAATTGTTTCTAATAGCTGTAAAACTTCTTGACCATTACCTGCAACATCAGCTTCATAACCTAAATTTTGCAGTTGTTTCAAGGCAACTTTTTGATTTACTAAATTATCTTCTGCTACCAAAACTCTCAACTTGGATTTAGTTAAGCTGGTTTTGTGAATAATTGGTTGCTCAACTTTGGAATAATTTGGTCGGCTTTCCAAGATATTCATGATTATATCAAGTAGCCGAGATGGTTTGACAGGTTTGACCAAATAACTGGCAAATCCTATATTTAACGCTTTTTGAACTTCATCTCTTTGATTAGTAGAGGTCAATATAATCATGGGAATATCCGCAATCAGAGAATTTGCTTTAATTTGTATTCCCAAAGTTAAACCATCTACTTCTGGCATTTGCATATCAATCAAAGCCACATCATAAGGCATTCCTTTTTCAGCAGCAGTTTGTAAAGCATTGAAGGCTTGGGCAGCACTCGCCACCTCATCTACCTGCATTCCCCAACGGGTAGCTTGATGATAGATAATTTTACGGTTGGTAGCATTATCATCCACCACTAACAAACGCCGATGGGTGAGAATTTCCCCATCCTGGACAGGGGAAACAGGCTGAGACTGCTTCGTAAAAGTTAGCTCAAACCAAAATTGAGATCCTTTTCCTAGTTGACTATTAACTCCAATTTTTCCCCCCATCAAGCCTACTAAGTGCTGACAAATAGCTAGTCCCAAACCTGTGCCACCGTACCTGCGAGTAATGGAAGCATCTACTTGGGTAAATGGCTGGAATAGTTTGCTTTGGTCTTCAGCGGAAATCCCGATACCTGTATCTGTGACCGAAAAATTGACGGTGACTGTGTTGGGAGTTTGCGAACGCAGTTCGACTCGAACGATAATTTCTCCCGTAGTGGTAAACTTGATGGCGTTACCAATCAGATTCATCAAAATTTGTCGCAACCGACTAGCATCACCTTGGAGATAAACCGGAACGTTGCGATGAATCAATCCGGCAATTTCCAATTCTTGCTGATGAGCTTGGGGTGCTAATAATTCTAAAACTTCTTCCACACAATTAGATAAGTCAAAATCTAAAGTTTCCAGCATCATTTCGCCGACTTCTAGTTTTGATAGATCCAAAATTTCATTGATTAAGGATAAAAGCGCATCGCCGCTAATCCGAATTATCTCCGCAAAATCGCGCTGCTCTCTATTCAAATCAGTTTCTAATAATAAGCCAGTCATCCCCAACACAGCATTCATGGGGGTGCGAATTTCATGACTCATATTTGCTAAAAAAGCACTTTTGGATTGAGAAGCTAATTCGGCTTGTTCGCGGGCAATTTCTAGTTCTTGTCGTTGGAGTGTTTCTACTTTTAGTAAATTGGCTTGAGCTAAAGCAATACCGACTTGATCAGCAAGCGATCGCAACAGTTCTATTTCCCAATTTTTCCATTTTCGGGGATGATTACATTGATGGGAAATTAGTAATCCCCACAGTTTATTTTGCATAAAAATGGGAATTACAAGATTAGCTTTGACCTGAAATTCTTCTAATAATTGTTTATGACAAGGCTCAATATCAGATTTTTCTATATTATTAATAATTCCTATTCTACCTTCATAGAATTTCTGAAGATAACTCTCTGTCAAACAAGAGTCAGCGACATTTCTACCCATAACCACGGGTAAATCCGGAATTATGGCTTCTTTGAGAATTGTGACAGAACAATCGGATTGCAGTTGCGAGATCAGTACCCGATCTGCTCGCAATAGTTTCTGCACTTCTGTAACGCTAGTTTGCAGAATTTCATCAATTTGTAACGACTCGCGAATTTTTAAAGTAACATCGGCTAATAATTGCGATGCGGAAGCCGCCGCAAGGCTTCGCAAGTTTTGCTGCTGTACTTCTTCCTCGGCTTGTTTGCGCTCGGTGATATCAATACCAGTAGCAATAATATATTCAATGTTACCTTGTTCGTCCTTCAAGTTAGCATTAGTCCAAGCAATTAAGCGCCGATTACCATCTTTTGTTAACCAGTAATTTTCGTAGTTTTGGAATTTATGACCAGAAGCTGCTTGCTTTATAATAGCTTTGACTGGTTCTATCTCTTGAGGAATTAAAAATATGTTCCAAATATATCTATCTTGTACTTCACTAAATGAATAACCAGTTACCTGCTCACAAGCTTGATTAAAGCGCACAATTTGCCCTTGTAAATCCATTACTACTACTAAAGCACTAGCTGTATCTAGGACAGCTGAAATAAAGTTACGTTCGGTTTTTATGACTTCTTCTGTACGTGTTCTCTCAGTCACCTCTCGATAAATCAGGTAGTAAACACAAGATAGAATTATCAAACACAGACAAATAGCGATCGCCACTGTTACAATAGTGTTACGTCTGCTGACTCTTACTGCTAAAGATTGTTGCTGAAGCCGTTCTTTTTCTTCTTGCTCCATTTCCCCGATGATCTCGCGGATATCATCCATGAGATTTTTACCCTGATGAGTTTTGATGACCTGTAAACTAGCCTCAAAGCCCTGATTTTGCCTTAAATCGATAGTATGTTTAATTCCTGCCAACCTAGTTGATATCAGACTTTCTAGGGTGGTAAACTGTCTTTGTTGATTCAGTTGATTTAATGTTAATTGTTTAAGTAAATCAATTTGTTGAGCAATCTTGGTAATTGCCAATTGATAAGGTTCTAAATAGGACTGATCACCAGTGAGAATATAGCCACGCTGTCCAGTTTCAGCATCTGTGATCAGAGAAAGTAATTCCTCTTGAATATTGATTTTTTCTAAAGTTTTTTGTTGTTGATTACTAATTTCCAGATAAGTTTTTGTATTCTGATAGGAAACCAAACCAATAGTCACGAGAATTGCTGATGCTAACCCAAACCCTCCAGCAATCTTTTTGAAAAATTTGAACCGGGCTTTCTTTGATTGGTGACGCTCCTGATGGACGAGGACTAAACTGGCTAAATTGCGTCGCAGTTCCAGTTGTTTAATAACTTGATTACCTAAAGTACGTAAAGCATCTACTTGTTCCGCCGTCAGATTTCGCGGTACTTGGTCAATGACACAAATAGTTCCCAAACTGTGACCTTCAACATTAGTCAGAGGGACACCCGCATAAAACCGGACATTAGGAGCAGATGTTACTAGAGGGTTAGTAGCAAATCGCTCATCAGTTGTGGCATCAGGAACAATAAAAACATCATTTTGCAAAATAGCATGAGCGCAAAATGCCACATCACGCGGTGTTTCCAGCGCGTCTAAACCAACTTTAGATTTGAACCATTGACGATTGGTATCAATCAAACTGACTAAGGCAATGGGTGTACCGCAAATATACGAAGCTAACCGAGTCAGTTCATCAAAAGACTCTTCCGGTTTAGTATCAAGAACTTTATACTCTAAAAGTGCCTCAACTCTTGCTGCTTCGTCATCGGGTAATGATGCTTTCATGGGTGTTTATCCCTGCCTATGTCGTTATGAGAGGTGACTCAGATCATTTTGAGTAATATTAATAATGACATAGTAAATTCAGTATGTACGAAAAATGAATTAATTTTAATAAATCTGCGCCAAAATTAGCTGTCTCTAATGGCTTCACCTCTGCAACAACACATATAAACCCAGAAAACTTTTCATGTAGGGTGTGTTGTCGTGTAGCGCAACGCACCGTCAAAACTACGGGTTCAGTGTTCACAATTAATTCCAGGCGTTCAATTTTCTTTCGTAATTTTTCAAGTTGACGCGTAACCTCAATAGCTTCCTCGATTGCGTAGGCGTTGGCGTAGGTCTTGGCTTGAGCGAGAAAAGCGATAGCGTAGGTGTTGGCGATGCCTCTCACTGGCTTTCATCCCTTGCCTAAAGGACGGTTAAGTTTTTACGCCACGCTCCAAAACTTAACCTCAAGGGTTTTCAGCCTGTTTTATGATAAGAATAATATCCGAATTTTTTGACTAATTTACTCTATGTCAGTTTTAGCAGCGATCGCAGTCTTGGCTGTTCTGATCTTGGTACACGAGTTGGGACACTTTACCGCAGCTCGTTCTCAAGGTATTCTCGTTAACCGCTTTTCTTTAGGGTTTGGCCCAGTTCTGTGGAAGTACCAAGGGCCACAAACCGAATATGCTATCCGTCTCTTTCCCTTGGGCGGTTTTGTCGGCTTTCCCGATGATGACCCAGATAGCGATATTCCCCCCAATGACCCGAATTTGCTGCGTAACCGGCCAATTTTCGACCGAGCGATCGTCATCAGCGCCGGAGTGATCGCCAATTTAATCTTTGCCTATTTCCTCTTGGTAACTCAAGTCAGCCTCATCGGTGTCGGACAAGCTAGCGCCCCAGGAGTTTTAATTCAACAACTAGCCCCAGAAGTCAGTTCTGTCGCTACCGAAGCCGGAATTCAACCAGGAGATGTCATCTTAGCCGCTGATCAAAGAGAATTTGGTACAGAGCTAAAAGACATTGAAGCTTTCAGAGACATCATTAAAAATAGTCCTGGTCAGTCTGTGCAACTAGAAATTGCCCGTGGCGACCAAAAACTGTCAGTGAATGTAGTTCCTGAAGATAAGCCAGCCGGAGGTAGTATAGGCATCGGACTAGCTCCCAATGGTGAAGTTGTTCGCCGTCCCGTCAACAATATAGGACAAGCTTTAAACATTGGTGCTAGCGAATTTCAGCGCCTTGTCACCCTGACAGTGCAAGGATTTGGACAACTAATCACTAACTTCGGCGAAACGGCGAGTCAAGTAGCCGGGCCGATTAAAATTGTACAAATTGGTTCCAATATCGCCCAAAATGACACAGGTGGTCTGTTTTTCTTTGCGGCCTTAATCAGCATTAACTTGGCAATTATCAATATCTTGCCTTTACCAGCTTTAGACGGTGGACAACTGGCATTTTTGCTGATTGAAGGTGTACGTGGTAAACCATTACCTAACCGGATTCAAGAAGGTGTGATGCAAACTGGTTTAGTGCTACTTTTAGGGCTAGGTATTTTTCTGATTGTTAAAGAAACTAGCCAGTTAACTTCTCAATTAGATTGGGTGCAAAAGTTATTCCAGTGAGTGTGACCCGGAAATCCCCATCTTTGAAGCAACGGGCGTTAGAAATTCTCGCCCGCTTGCAGCGTCTTTATCCAGATGCAACTTGCTCTTTGAATTACTCAACGCCAGTCCAACTGCTAGTAGCAACTATTCTTTCCGCCCAGTGTACAGACGAGCGAGTTAATAAAGTCACACCAGCTTTATTTGCGCGGTTTCCTGACGCGGCTAGTTTGGCTAATGCTGACTTAGAAGAATTAGAAAATTTGGTGCGTTCTACGGGTTTTTATCGCAATAAAGCGAAGAATATTCAAGGGGCTTGTCGGCTAATTGTCAGCGAGTTTGACTCTGTAGTTCCTAACCAAATGGAGCAATTATTGCAGCTTCCCGGTGTGGCGCGAAAAACAGGCAATGTCGTCCTAGCTCATGCTTATGGTATTAATGCTGGGGTGACCGTAGATACTCACGTTAAGCGTTTGAGCCAACGTTTGGGTTTAACTAAATTTCCTGATCCAATCCGGATTGAGAAAGATTTAATCAAGTTGTTACCCCAAGCAGATTGGGAAAATTGGTCAATTCGGTTGATTTATCACGGTCGTGCAGTTTGTAAAGCCCGTTCTCCTGTCTGTGAGGCTTGTGATCTGAGTGATTTATGCCCCACTGGTAAGAAAACGTTGGTAGGAGGATAGACGACATAAAATATCCCTAGAATTGACGGGGACAATGTAGAATAGAAAATGCTGTCTTTAAATCTGTTAGAGAGTTTATGGCAAAAAAGAGTATGATTGAGCGCGAAAAAAAACGCGCCAAGTTGGTAGAAAAGTATGCTGACAAGCGAGAAGCGTTATTGGACGAATTCAAAAATGCGGAATCTCCTTTGGATAAGTTGGCAGTTCACCGGAAAATTCAACAGCTACCCCGGAATAGCGCTCCCACTCGTCACCGCAATCGTTGCTGGGTAACTGGTCGTCCTAGAGGTGTCTACAGCGACTTTGGGCTATCTCGGAACGTGCTACGGGAATGGGCGCATCAAGGTCTTTTACCTGGTGTGGTTAAGTCTAGCTGGTAGTCTTTGGTCATTAGTTTGAACCAAGAACTAATGACCATTGATAAATTTATTCTCCACAGCAACGGTCTATGCCTAGACTGTCTAAGAGTAGATCGCTGACGGCGTTGGCGATCGCAAACTCTCCATAAAAACTTTTGGAAAAATCAAATGCCTGCATCTCTGTGACAATGGCTATAACTAGAGATCCCAGGTCGTTTTCTCCTTCCATGCGTTGACGGACAAATATTTGCGCCGCACGTTGGGCAATTTTTTGATTGACGATTTCAGGTAAGAATTCTGTGTCTAGCCACCGTAATAAGGAATTTTGCAACCATTCTCCTTCTAGATCGGGGTTGTTAGAGGGTGGTAAGGTGATGGGTGGAATTGCTTCTGTCATCTTTTTTTTTAACGCAAAGGAACGCTGAGGGAAACGCAAAGGTACGCTAAGGGTTTTTTTTGGGGTTTTTTGCTTGTTTGCTTAATTATGCAATATGATGTCGCTGCTATTATTCGGGGTTATGCTCAAGGTTATTTTCTCATGGCTGATGACAATACAGGCCTGGGATGGTATGGAAGTCGCGATCGCACTTTAATTCCTTTGGATGAGCGATTTCGCTACCCGAAGTCGTTACAGCGTGTTCTCAATCAAGAGCGTTTTACTGTGGCGATTAACCGTGACTTTCAGGGTGTGGTGGCTGGATGTGCTAATCGCGAAACTACTTGGATTTCACGAGAATTACAAGAGATTTACTGGTTACTTTACCAGAATGGTTACGCCTATAGTTTTGAAACTTGGCAAGGTGATGAACTAGCTGGGGGTATTTTAGGGCTGGTAATTGGCGGTGCTTTTATTGGTGAGTCGATGTTTTTCCGCATTACTGAAGGCTCGAAGGTGGCTATGGTTAAGTTGGTGGAACGGTTACGTCAAAAGCAATTTGTACTATTTGATGCCCAAATGATGAATCCCCATTTGGAAAGATTTGGTGCTTATGGTATTAGGGATGAAGAGTATCAGGCTTTACTTAAGGAAGCGTTGCAACGTAGTTGTTATTTAATGTGAACTGTGAGATTTTCTGTGACATACTCAGTATTAAATAGTATTTCACTGAGAGATAACAAAATTGATCAGTTTATTTAAACTAGCAAATTTCTAGGTTAGCTTCAGATGCACATCCCTCAAATTCCAGTTCTTAGTCCTTACGAAGCACAATGTTTTTCAAAGTATTTTAAATGTGTAGATATGCTTTTGGCAAAGAGATTCTCTCTTGGCTTTTTACCAAATGAAGAGCATATAACCTCAATTCTATGTGAGCTACTTGATGAGCATGGATCGCAGTTACATCCTCTTACCTACAGTCTTTCAGATTTGAATAATGACTTAAAGCAAAGCTGTGGACTTTTACAAGCTGATGTTTCAATTTCAACAAGTGATTATAATAAATATGAAGAGAGGCACTTTACACAATCGGATCTTGGAATTGTACTTGAGTATCAAGACTACATAGAACCTGACTATAGTTTTAGTAGAGGTGTCTTGATTCAGGCTAAAAAATTATTTCCCTATCAAAATAGTGACTACAACTTTAGTTCAAAGTACGAGTCTTTTAAGTCAGACCAACACAACCGTCTTGACCAGTTGAATCAAATTTATGTAAAAAAAGGGTGTGGTAGTGAGTGCGTAAAATACTTGATGTACAATCCACCCTTAGAAATAATCCCGAAATATGAACAGCAGAAAATTCTGCACAAAGAAATGGTGAGAGATGCAATAACATCGGAATTCTACTTCACTTTCGGTCTACATAGATACAAAGAACTTATTGAGAGTGATAAAGCTTCTATTCTTAGTTTGGGGTGTCTCTTTGCTTCTATTGAGGATGTACACGAACTTGCTATACAAGCAGCAGCAAGGGCTAGTAGAACTCAAAAAAGTCTGCATGAGTTTAATTTAGGTGCGCTTGTTGATGCTATCAACGTCTATGAAAGTTCGTTGTCATGGTTTTTTGTATTCGATTTAATGATGAAAGGTGTAGGTTGTTCTTGCAAAGAGTTTCTTGATTTAGTTAGTTCTGGTAGACAGTCAAGAATAGTAGGTAATTTAGAGGTGATTCCACCTAAATATTCTATAAAACTGAAAATCACTGCTGGAGTTGGAGAACAGAGGTAATAGTTGCATCTCATGAGTACACTCGACCAAGTGCTAAAAACTGCTCTACAATTACCCTACGAACAGCAGGAAATGCTGATCAAAATTCTGCAAAACCGCCACAATGAAAGTCGTCGGGCAGAAATTGCTGCTGATGCTCAAAAAAGCTTGGCTGATTTCCAAGCAGACAAATTTCAACCCCAGTCAGCAGAGGATGTAGTTACCGCATTGCGCCATTCTTTGCAAGATATCCCCAGTCAACAACCTGAACGGAACCGCATTATCAAGCAAATGAAAGGTTTGTTGAAGACAAATCAGCCAGCACCAACTGATGAACAAGTAAAAGCTATGCTAGAAGAACATCGGGTGGAGAAGTATCTTGAGTGAGAGTTTTAATAGCATTGTGCCAGTCTTTGCAAGAGACAGACGCATGAGGTTTTTGGTTTTAGGCAGACGAGAAAACCACTAGAATGGAGAGAATTAGCAACCCCATTACAACTCATGCTAAAAACCATCGAAGGCATTTATCAAAATGGGCAAATTCAACTTACTGAGTTACCCCAAGACTTGAGCGATCGCACTCAAGTTCTCGTTACCTTTCTTGATCCTAGTAAAATTGATTCTAGCAAACTACGCCAATTGATTGATCAGTTGGAGACAATTGCCGGTATTCAGCAAGGTTTTGAGGAACTCAACGCTGGTCAAACTCGCTCCATTGGAGATTTTGTTCAAGAAATGCAGCAAAAGTATGACATTTCAGGTTGAGATTACTCCCATAGCAGAAGCTCAAATTGAGCAAGCCTATGGCTGGTATCGAGAACGTAATCCAGAATTTGCTGATCGTTGGTTTCGAGCATTGATGAATGCTATTGCTACTCTACAAGAGAAGCCCCGACGCTGTAACTTAGCAGTTGAACACGAGATTTTTCCAGAGGAAGTCCGCCAACTTCTGTATGGAAAATCCAAAAACATCTACCGACTGCTGTTTACGATTCGAGATACGACAGTTTATATTTTGTACGTGCGCCATAGCGCCCAAGCACCACTGAGTTTAGACGACTTAGAGAACCTATAAGTTAAACTTTTTCTTCTGTAACTAATGTTAAACTCACCCATTCGCCTTTATCGTTGTAGCTGCGAACCATGCGCTGGCGCAGATTAGGCTGAATTAACCAACCAACTTCTAAAAATAAAGGTTGACGCAACTGTACCTGTAACGGAGATGTGACAGACGCACCATCAGGGAGGAGTAATACTTGAACCTGCTTTTGCGGATTTTGATCAAAGTTAATAATTGAACCTTGGATAGTACCAGTGGAAGTAATTGTCCGCTCACCAAAAGTTAAACTTTGAATTAATCGCCCAGTATCATCTAATTGTAAATTGAGTTTGGTAGAGTAATGATCCGGGGAAGACCAATCTGGATATATGGTGACAGCTTCACCTTGCCATTCTCCCAATAAATCATCTATTTGTAACGATGGGCGTTCTACTGCTTCAGTCCCAGCTAAATGTTCCCGAATTAGAGTGATTTTATCTAATTGACCAGTTTTATTAAATATTTGCACCAAGCGTAAGCGGCGATTTTCATGAATCAAACCGAGTTCCGCCCCAAATTCTGTAAATGGTGCTAGCTGAATTGAACCTTGGGAAAAAGCACCATTGGCAAAAAATAGCGTACTCTTAGCCAGAGAACTGTATTCTAAAACTAAATCTTCTTGCCCTTGGCGGCTGACAATCTGGCGGATAGTTTGGTTATTATTCAAACCTTCCAAGGACACCACACTTTTGATATCTTCTAAAAGTGCGCCTTGGGGTGAGAATCGGGTAAATGAACCTTGCCATTCACCGAGATTTTGCAGTAAATATTCCCACTGAGTTGCCATAAATTACGTCCTGATTGCTGTAATTTTAATTCTTCGCAAACCGCCGCACAGCAAACAAGCTGCCCATTAATCCTACCACTGCACCGAAACTTAATAGAATTAACGGTAATAGTAAAACCTGTGCGGAACTAAGTTGCAAACCGTTGGTAATAAATTGGATAAAATCTGGTTGATTCGCTAAAGTCCGGCTGATAAACTGTTGGATTAAAGAAATGAAACTCCAAGCGATCGCACCACCAACCAAACCGAAAGTAATTCCTTGGAAAATAAACGGCAGATAAATCCAAGCAGATGTCGCCCCTACTAATTGCATAATTTCAATTTCTCGCCGTCGCGCCATGACAATCAGGCGAATGGTGGTAGTAGTGACTGCGATCGCAGTTAAAGTCAGAATAATTGTAATCGTCAAAGTAATCCAATTTAAACCCCGGTGCAACTGGGCAATGCGTTTAACGGCTTCATCTATATACTGCACAGTTTCCACACCCCGGATTTTCACCAGTTCCGTGGCTAAATTTGGCACAACCTCAGAATTTCGAGCTTTGACCTTAATCTCATCAACCAGAGGATTATCCCCTAACTGTTGGGTCGCACCATCAATATTGGAAACGCCTAATTCCTGGACTAACTTCGTCCAAGCCTGTTCTTTCGTAATAGTTTGCATCGCCACTACATCCGACATTTGGGCGATCAATGGCTCAATGTTACGGGCTGGTGTATCTGGATCGAGATAAACTGAAACTTCTAACTGGCTACCAAACTGATTCAGGAGTTTTTCTACTTGCCAAGAAGTTTGCAGACTCAAGCCAAACAAAAATAGTAACACTGTCACGGTACTGATAGCCGCCCAATTCATCCAACCGCCCCGCAGCAAACCGAGGAAAGTTTCTTTGAGTAGATAGTCAAGTTTTGTCAGAAATTTAAACACACACCACCCCAAAATCTAAATTGCGTTGATCATCGTTATATCTCGAAGAAAAAATATATCTCAGGTGAATTTTGGCATCTTAACAGGGGGCTATGGGAGATTGATAGAATTGAAATAGTCGGAATTTTCACAAATTAGTCATAGATCATCATGCCTTCTGAAATTGCTGTCGAGAAAAAAAAGTTAAAAAATCCGCCATTGACACTTCACTATCTAGGCGATCGCGTGCTGCGTCAAGATGCCAAGCGGATTGCGAAAGTAGACGATGAAATTCGTCAATTGGTGCGCGAAATGCTGCAAACTATGTACAGTAGCGATGGCATTGGTTTGGCTGCGCCTCAAGTGGGAATTCATAAACAACTGATTGTCATCGATTGTGAACCAGATAACCCAGATCATCCGCCACTGGTATTGATTAACCCCACAATCAAACAGATGAGCAAAGAAGTCTGCGTGGCCCAAGAAGGGTGTTTAAGCATTCCCAACGTATATTTAGACGTAAAGCGTCCCGAAGGCGTGGAAATTGCCTATAAAGATGAATACGGCCGTCCCAAAACCCTCAAAGCTAACGACTTACTCGCGCGCTGCATTCAACACGAAATGGATCACCTCAAAGGCGTGGTATTTGTAGATCGTGTGGATAATTCCTTGAATTTAGCTCAGGAGTTATCTAAAAATGGCTTCTCTTATCAAGCCGTGAAACCAGTAGCATAGGGGACATATAGTGTATTTAACTCCAAAAAGCGGTTTATTTCTGGGTGGTTCTTGCATAACAGCGATCGCCGCCGTCGGTTCAGTATTTGAACTTACTTCTGGACAACCAAACTTTGGTGTTCAAGCAACTGCAATTATCCTGGGATTGAGCATTCCCCTCACCGGATTATTTTTCTTTGCCGCAGTCAGGGATGCACGGGCTAACATTAAGTAAGCATCAGGTACATAAAAAGGTCGAGGGATGAAGGAAAAGGCAAAATTCATCCTTCCGCCTTTTATTTTTTATCTTCAGGTAGCCCAACGAACAGCAGATGCTTGATTTGCACCATGAAGACACCAAGTAGCTTTTAGTCAGGGCGTTACTGATTTGAAGTATGAACACGATTGTTGATCATGTCAAAACCCCTATAGAGATGTTTCCTGGAACGTCTCTACATCTAAAATAAAACAATGCTGTCAGAAACAACTCAACTAATACCCCTATCTCAGGGACATCTCAACTTACTAGAAGCTTGTCCGCGTAAATTTCAACACACTTACTTAGAAAAACTCAACACGCCCTTAGATCCCAAACACGAAGAACACCAGACTTTGGGTAGTCAGTTTCACCTGCTGATGCAACAGCGAGAAATGGGTTTACCAATTGGTAGTTTCCTGGAAGCGGATACTCAACTCCAAAGCTGGATGTCAGGTTTTACCAATGCAGCATCAGAAATTTTAACGCCAAGCGACTCTCAAACTTTCCGTGAAAGCGAACATTACCGCATCCTGCAAGTTCAAGACTATTTGCTGACGGTTGTTTATGATTTATTCATAGCAGACAGTCAGCAAGCCCAAATTATTGACTGGAAAACTTATCCTAAACCCCAAAATAAACGCAAATTAGAACGAAATTGGCAAACACGTCTTTATTTGTATGTATTAGCTGAGACGAGCGACTATTTACCCAAAGATATTTCTATGACTTACTGGTTTGTCCAGTCTGAAAGTCAACCGCAAAACATTACCTTTAATTATAATTCTACCCAGCATCAGCAAACAGCTAAGAAACTTAATCAACTTTTGCATAAATTAACGGATTGGTTAGAAGATTACCAAAGAAATCAACTATTTCCCCAAGTACCGGAAAATAGTAAAGACTGTGATTATTGTCATTTTGCTGCACGTTGCAATCGCACACAAGCCAGCGCAGAAAATCAGAAAAATTATTTACCCCATCTTGCCAATATTCAAGAAGTAGCTCTCTGAATTGTAGGTAAATTATATGAAAAGCTTTGATGAATCTGATTTGATCTATGTTCGTGAATTAGGGATAGATGATATTTCACCCGTTTATCACTTGGGAGAACAGCTATTTACTAGCGATTTATATCCTTATTTATATCGCACCTGGGACGAATGGGAGGTAATTGGACTTTACAATACAGACCCAGAATATTGTCTGGTTGCGGAAACCGATGGAGAATTAGCAGGGTTTGTTTTAGGAACTATCATCACCAAAGCATCCTGGACTTATGGTTATATATTGTGGCTAGCGGTGAATCCAAAATTTCAGCGTCGGGGAGTAGCAGATAAATTAGTTGATAAAGCGATCGCGCGGATGATTGAAGACGGGGCGCGGTTTATGCTAGTGGATACAGATCCTACCAACAATCCAGCAGTTAAGTTCTTTAACCGCAAAGGATTTGGAAACATCCGCCAGCATATTTTCTTATCAATGAATTTAAGCAAGCATGAACATTATGGCAGACTAATTGATTACGAACATCAAAAAGCCGAAAGAGCCGGTTACAGGCGAACCCGTCCAGCAATTCGCACCCGTAAACCTGAAGGAGTTGCTAATGAAATAATTCTCAATCCCCTAGTAAATGAAACTCAAATAAATGATGAATAAACACTAATGTCATCTTGAAAAAGGCGAATTTTCTACCTTCTACCTTCTACCTTCTACCTTCTACCTTTGTGTACTTTGCGCCCTTTGTGGTTCGTTTATCATATCCATTTCAATAATCTCACATAATTTCACAGATAGGACTACTATTTGATTTTTGAACACACCCTACAAGACTTATTGTTTTATAAATCAAACCGAATTCCTAGAGTTGAATTTATTTTCACCAACTAATTTAATTTTTAATAAACTCCATGCAGTGGATTATAGCAACACCCGAACAACCACCAGACTGGTTCATCCAAATAGTCAAACAGCATACACCAGCATCAAGCGGATTGTATGCAGCGCAATTATTATGGCAAAGAGGAATTAAAGACGAACAACAATTAGCAGCCTTTACCGACTATAAAACTTATCAACCAGCCAGCCCCTTTGAATTTGGCAATGAAATGCAGTTAGCTATGGAAAGACTGCAACAGGCACGAAATAACGGTGATAAAATTGCCATTTGGGGAGACTTTGACGCTGATGGTATTACCGCCACTGCTGTTTTATGGGATGGTTTAGGACAATTTTTCAACCAAGATTCCCAGTTAACTTACTACATCCCCAATCGCCTCACAGAATCCCACGGACTCAATTATGCAGGAATTGATAATTTACAAAAACAAGGTTGTAAGTTAATCGTGACTTGCGATACAGGTAGTACAAATATTAATGAAATTACCTATGCTCAAAAGTTAGGTATAGATGTCATAGTTACAGACCACCATACCTTACCTGAACAACGCCCACCAGTTGCAGCAATTATCAACCCCCGCTATTTACCCAGCGAACATCAATTATTTCATCTTTCTGGTGTGGCGGTAGCTTTTAAATTAATTGAAGCTCTTTATTTAACCTTACCTAATATTCCTCAAAATCCCTTAGCAGATTTATTCGATTTAGTCGCAGTGGGATTAATTGCCGACTTGGTACAGTTAAGTGGAGATTGTCGATACTTAGCGCAATTGGGTATTCAACGGCTGCAAGCCGACTTTCAACAGCCAGCGACAGCACGACGCAGGCCAGGGGTAGGGCGATTATTAGAATTATGCCAGAAAAATGGCGATCGCCCCACAGATATTTCTTTCGGTTTAGGGCCACGCATTAACGCTGTGAGTCGCATTCAAGGCGATGCTCGTTTCTGCGTCGAGTTATTAACTAGCCGAGATACCAAACATTGTTATCAACTAGCCGAAGTTACAGAACTTGCTAACACCCGCCGCAAGTCTTTACAAAAAGATGTCCAAGCACAAGTAACACAAAAACTCTCCGGGCTAGACTTATCAACCACCAGCGTTATCGTCTTAGAAGATAGTCAATGGCCAGCTGGAGTATTGGGTTTAGTCGCTGGACAAATAGCCCAAGAAACAGGCCGCCCCACTATTCTATTGAGTACAGAAGGAATAGGGGAAAATTCCGCATCTACTCCCTCCTTAGCCCGTGGTTCTGCCCGTTCAGTCAATTTTGTTGATTTATACCAATTGGTAAAACAGCAAGCACATCTGTTACATGGTTTTGGCGGACATCCCTTTGCAGCAGGTTTGAGTTTATTAGTAGAAAATATTCCTTTATTTACAGAAGCGATTAATCAGCAGTTGCGGCAATCTTTAGGTGGAACAACTCTCACGCCAACTGTGCAAGCAGATTTAACAGTAACCGTCGCCGATTTAGGTAAAGAGTTATTTTTAGAACTCAAACTGCTAGAACCTTGTGGAATGGGAAACCCTGTACCAAAACTGTTGATTCAAAACTGTTGGTTTGAAAATTCCTGGCATCGTAATCAGCAGGATTGGAAAGGAAAAAAGGTGCAGTACATTAAAACCGATTTTAATATTCGGGATGAGTCTACGAAAAGTGCCTTTCCTGGTATTTGGTGGGGACATTATAAAGATGAATTACCTCTAGGTAGGTGTGATTGCATCGCTGAACTAGATTACAATACTTTTAAAAAACGCTACGAAATTAGATTAATTGCTGTTCGTTCTGTGGGTAATTCCGAGGCAATGAATGGTGTTTCTAGTCAAATAATATTAGATTGGAGAAATCAAGAATACTTAGAACTGAAAAATCAGCATTCGGCAGTTTTGGTTGAAGATTGTCCGACGAACTGGGATGATTTACGTGCATGGTTGAAGCGATGTCTTTATAATAATCGAAAATTAGCGATCGCCTGGTCTAAACCCGACCATCAACCACCCCAGGAAATTTGGCTGACTTTGGTTGGTATTGCCAAATATCTTAGTCGGACAAATCAATCAGTTACCCGTTTCCAACTTGTAGAAAAGCTTGGCATCCGTGACCAAACTTTATTTTGGGGAATCGAAGCTTTAAAAACGTTGGGGTTCACAGTCACAAGACAAGACCGTGATTTGCAAATTAGTTGGAATTCCAGCCCCAACTCAGACAGCATTACCGATGCAGCTGTAGAGAAATTTTTAGCCGCCATCAGGGAAGAACAATTTCAGCAAAATTATTTTGCCGAAGTTCCTTTAGCGACAATTATGGCGATCGCTAATGGAATTAATTAGACGCGATGAATCAATAGACAATTTAGACGCGATGAATCGCGTCTCTACAAGGGTGAACGGTATTATTGTTGGCGATCGCCTTCCCAATTTATAGGATTATTAATAATATATTGTTGAATTTTGTCAAGAGCAAATTCATTACGGATTATTTCGTCGTAAAACCTTTCTTGCCATCCAAAACCTTGATATATTTGATTAATTTCAAATTTACACCGTCCTTTATACCACCGCACAATTTTAGAAATAGAATTTTTAGATAACATCGGGTTAAATACCCCAGTAACCCCACCCCGTCGCCTTGTAGAGACGCGATTCATCGCGTCTTCTTCTGGGTAATCAATCGCGTCTTCTTCTTCTAAATCTTGTATTTGCTTAATTAATAGAATACCGTGAACATGATTAGGCATGATACAAAATACATCTACATGACAATTAGGAAAATTTTGAGGAATCTCACACCATAATTTTTGGGCAACTTCTCCAATTTGTGACAACTGCATTTCACCCCCCACCACCTCACCGAAAAAGCATTTTTTACCTTCCGTACAAATTGTAATGAAATATCCACCATTTGTGGCATAATTCCATGCTGGAAAACGTGTTGAATCAACTCGGTATTTACCTTTGTATTTAGGTTTGTTATTTATTGGCTGAGGATCATAATTATTCATGATTAGATTTTTGATTTATACACCAAAAACTTGATAATCATGTAATTATTTCCTGACGTTGATATCGTTGCCAACCCAAAATATTCGGATTTTTTTCCATATCAGATATATATTATCTTGAAAAAAATGTCCCATTTGTGATTGCTGCTTATGTATATTTACTGTTACAGAAATAATCAGGTCATTAGATCAATCACCCGAATTTAGCGAGTTTAGCGAATTTAGACGCGATGAATCGCGTCTCTACAAGGATATGTGTGGTTATTGCCGAATCAAATTCCCTACACCTCCCTGGTGTTCACACTGAAAACCACGACTCTGCCAAGCTTGCATATCGACCTCAGCCAGTCTTGTGACATTTGAGCATTCTGGCCGCACAATGTGACTAAATACTGCCCAGAATAAGCTTCGGGTAACATCTAGCCCAGTTTTCAATCTAGACTCATAATTACCTGGAATGCCCTGCTCTTCAACGATATCTGGCTCAACCCAAATGCCGTGAGCGCCTAAGAGAATCTGTGCCATCCATTTAGCTCTGGGTAGGTGAGTGGGTGAAGTCACCAGTTTGACCTTATGTACTCCCCATTGCCGCAAAATGGGAATTCCATAATAAAAATTCTCAAAAGTTGAATCTGCACAATTTTCTAACCAAACGTTTTGTAAGTCGGCTGCTTCCCTCTGAAAAATTAGCCATATACAGGGTGCTTGGGAACCACTGGAAATTAAAACTGGAACTTGGGGATATTTTTTTGTAACTTGGGTAACATAGATTTCTCGGCGAATACTACCACCCAAGACAAAAAAAGCATCTACTGGCACAGATGATGCCCAAACTAGAGTTATAGTAGTAAAAATTAGCCACACACTAAATATCAAGCATAAACCACAAGCTATTTTTTGTAGCCGTCGCCACTGTTTACGAAGTTTTCTCAAGGAAGAAGTTGACAAAGTTTTTGTAAATTTATGTCTCATGACATAGGTAATAAAGGCTTGGTTAAATAATATCGAGAAGACCTACAATTAAGTCAGCAAAGTGCTATCTTATAAAGATAATATAGGGTGTACATCTGATATCTATAAAAATGTCACAATAAAGTCACAGTAACGTTACTGGAAGTTCATAGTGACATATTAGACTACTAAAAAAGCTAACCATCACAGAAATCATCGTTAATAAAGTATTAAAGAATGAACAGGAGAAAATGATGAAGGAAACATAAAAAAAGATTAAGTATAAAAACTGAAAACTTTCCCAAAAGCCTGATTGCTAAACTGTCAATAATACAACTATATTCCACTGATATACATGAACCAATCTGCGAAACGTTACTCGCCGCTCCAAGTAGTCTTGATTGGTGGAGCGATTGCCACGACCGCCACTGTCTCTGTATTTAGCTCTGCTTGGACTCGCTGCGTTCTTGCTGCCTTACAAGATAGCCCAAAAATGTTAGTTGACCAAGTATGGCAATTGGTAAATCGTGAGTATGTTGATGGCAGTTTTAATCAACAAGATTGGCTAGCCACAAGGCAGAGCTTGTTAAGCAAAGAATATTCTTCTAATGAACAAGCTTATGTGGCAATTCGTGAAGCTTTGCAAAAACTGGGTGATCCTTACACGCGATTTATGGACCCCCAACAATATCAGAATCTTACTAGCCAAACATCCGGGGAAGTCTCCGGGATTGGGATTCGCATGGAATTGAATGACCAAACCAAGCGCCTCACAGTATTGGAAGCTATCGAAAATTCTCCCGCGCTGAAGGCTGGGATCAAAGCAGGCGATGAGATTTTGGCAATTGATGGCAAACCTACTCAAAAGATGGCTGTGGAAGATGCCTCTGGGTTAATTCGCGGCAAAGCTGGTACTCCCATAACGCTGCAATTAGGAAGAAAGGGACAGAGTGCTTTTGATGTGAAGCTGACACGGGCGACAATTGAAGTCCCAACAGTGCGTTATACCCTCAAGCAAGAAGGAAATCGTCGCGTTGGTTATATCCGGTTGCGAGAGTTTAGCGGCCATGCATCGGATCAAATGCGCCGAGCTATTCGAGATTTAAACAATCAAAAAGCGGATGCGTTTGTTTTAGATTTGCGCGGAAATCCTGGTGGTCTGTTAAATTCCAGTATTGAAATTGCGCGGATGTGGTTGGATAATGGCGGGATTGTCCGCACAGTTAATCGTGCCGGAGGTAGTGAGATCACTAACGCCAATCGCACCGCCTTGACTCAACGACCTTTAGCAATACTAGTAGATGGTAATTCAGCTAGTGCTAGCGAAATCCTGACTGGGGCGCTTAAGGATAATAACCGCGCCGTAGTTATTGGCAGTCAAACCTTTGGCAAAGCAATGGTGCAATCTGTTCATGAACTTGGAGATGGTTCAGGCTTGGCAGTTACCATTGCCCACTACTACACCCCTAAAGGCACAGACATTAATAAAAAAGGCATTGTACCAGATATCAAGCTAGACTTGACAGCAGCACAAGAGCGTCAGCTGGCAACTAATCCGAATTTAATTGGCACTAAAAATGATCCACAATATGCCAGAGCGATCGCTGCACTATCAACGAAAAACTTTGCTCAACCTCCAGCTAGCCAAACTAACCAACCTGTGAGTTCTGGTGCTAGAGATTTAAAATTTTAGCTCAGGAGTATTCCCATATCCAGATTTTTGGAGTAATTCAAACTGTCTGAATATTACCGCCAGAGAATTTGGGACTGGGAATACTAATTGGTATCCCATTCCTATAAATCTCGTTTTTTATGATTCAGCCAGTTGATGCAACCACTACCAACAGCTTCTTGCCAATGGTATCAGTGGTTGTTCCTATTTATAACGGTGAGGCAGATTTACCAGAGTTAATCAATTGTCTGCGATCGCAAACTTACCCTCAAGACCGGGTAGAGTATTTGCTGGTGGATAATAATAGCAGCGATCGCACTCTGAGCTTATTGAAAGCAGCTGCGGAAAATTTTCCTGTAATTAAGGTTTTGAGCGAAAACCAAATTCAAAGCTCCTACGCTGCCAGAAATACTGGAATCCGCGCTGCTTTAGGCGAAATTATCGCTTTTACGGATGCTGATTGTCATCCCCAACCACAATGGCTACACTCCTTAATCCAGCCTTTTAGTGAGCCAAATGTCGTAATTGTGGCTGGTGAAATTGCCGCCCTAGCGGGCGACAGCATCCTCGAAAAACACGCAGAGCATCAAGAAACTTTATCCCAGAAGCATACTCTGGCTAATTCCTTTTGTGCTTATGGCCAAACTGCTAATTTAGCAATTCGCCGCCTAGTTTTCACAAAAGCAGGTCTGTTTCGACCATATCTGACCACTGGGGGGGATGCTGATATTTGTTGGCGGATTCTGCGGTCAAATCTAGGGCAGTTAGAATTTGCTCCAGATGCAATTATCCAGCACCGTCACCGCGCCACATTCCAGGAACTAGAAAGTCAATGGCGACGCTACGGACGCTCTAATCGCTATCTACATGAACTGCACGGTGTAGAATTAATGCCAAAGATCACAGGCAAAGATTACAGTTATCGTTTGGCACGTTGGTTATTGAAGGAACTACCAAAGAATATTTTGCAGGCGATCGCGGGTAAAGCCACTCTTGTAGACTTATTAAATACTCCCATTGGTTTATTCACTGCTAGAGCGCGGTTTGCTGGGCAAAGAGAGGCTAAATTGCCAGAGAATGCCAAAAACATCGACTGGCTTTAAAACTAAATTTAACCAATACCTACCAACTTTCGCTAAATTGGAAAAAGGTAAATACAAGGAAACTTAAATGTCAGCACAATTGTTACTGGTAGATGATGAACCGGGATTGCGGGAAGCCGTCAAAGACTACTTACAAGAAAGCGGTTTCAGCGTTCAAGTTGCCAGTAACGCCCGTGAAGGCTGGGATTTAATGCAACAGAATACACCGGATTTAGTGATTTCCGATGTCATGATGCCTCAGGTGGATGGCTATCAATTCCTCAAACAACTACGAGACGACCCGCGTTTTCAAGCACTCCCGGTTGTCTTTTTAACTGCTAAAGGGATGACAGGCGATCGCATTCAGGGCTACCAAGCTGGTGTTGATGCGTACCTACCTAAGCCATTCGATCCAGATGAGTTAGTGGCAATAGTGGAAAATTTATTATCTCGCAAGCTGACTAAGACTACAACCACTGGTGAAGAGAGTGAAACCATTGACATTGCTGAACTAGCTAACCAGATTGCTCAAATTAAGGCTTTGTTAACTCAAAGAAGTGCAATCTCTCAATCCCCAGCCCCATTTAAAATTGATTTGACCCCCAGAGAGCAAAGTGTTTTAAATCTGGTAGCTGAAGGGTTGATGAACAAAGAAATTGCCCGACGCTTAGAAACCAGTGTCCGTAATGTCGAAAAATATGTCAGCCGTTTGTTTAGTAAAACTGGCACGAATAGCCGCACTGAGTTAGTTCGTTTTGCATTAGAACACGGTCTTGCTCAGTGACAATCCTCGGCGTGAACGCACAGGGATTCTTCTGTCTCTGAGGCGACTTGCTCTGACCGGATTGCTGTATCCATATCTCTTAGGGGTCTGGCAAGCCCCAACCTCAAAACCTCATTCCTGTAGGGTCAAGCAAGATTTCGGGTCTGGTAGTTGACGATGCCAAACAATTAACAACTCCAGCCGAAATAGGTACTTCGACTGAGCGCGTTTCCCGCCTTATAAAAACAAGAGGAGCCGGAGCATTGATTTACTGAGCGTGTCCCTGTTCAAATCATATTAATTTATCAGAAAAAACTAGGTTATAACCTCGCAAAATACTACATAAGACTATTAAAATTACTCAAGATATCAGCCAAACTTTATTTCCTAGACATTGAGAAGAACCAAATATTTTTTCTTTGAACTTCTGACATTGGACTTCAAAGATAGCGATACTAGCTAATATTTTTGCAAATCGAAGCAAAACCCTGGTTAAAGCACTTAATACTGAAATTTCAAACCTCAAAAACTGTTACCCGCGTTGAAAGCTAAGTATTAGTATATGAGTTGACAATTCATGATTCCCGTAGTGCAAACGGTGAGACCTGCTATGTATAGATGCTATCTTTGGCTTCTCAAAGAGTCGGGTAAAATTAAGCTTGTCCTTTTGGAGTAAAGTTATACAAGCGAACTTTTTATGAAAGCACATAGGCAAATGGACTAACTTTAAAAAAGTTCACCCTTAGCCCAGGTGATGATTTTCTGATTACTCAATTACATCTGGAAATTTTGCGCTATTGACTATTGTCAACCGCATTACGTAAGCGCATCAACTGGCGGCGCATTTGGGGTGAGGCTTTGAACTCAGATACTTCCTGCGCCTTCACAGATGCTTGCAGCGTCTCCAGAAACTCATCAGAGCCTTCTGTCAATGCGTCCAACAACACCTGTAACAATTGCTCGCGATCTGCTAATAGACTTTTTTCCTCAATTAAGCGGAATTTCAGATGTATTTCGCACTCATAAACACCGACTTCGATATTATTGATTTGGCGTGGTAATGCTTTCGAGTTCATAGTTTTGAGGATTAGGTTACTTGGTGGTCGTCAGGGTGAGGAACTATATCCCCAGCCCAAATCCTTTATATTTTTTTTGTATCCACAGGGCTGGAATTAAAAGTCTTTCTTCAATCCATAACAGTTGTATTCTATATTCACTCTCCTGTGTTTTTTTCTAGCTAGACTTCAAAAGCTAATTCGTGATCTTCCTGAGCCAGATGTGCTTTTAGGTAAACCATAACTATTATTCAGTTTTTGATATCTTATACAATAAAGTTTCTGTAAGAACTTGTTCAAGCTTTTTAAAAGTTTTTACATTAACTTTATCTTTAAGTTCATAATAGTTTGAGTTTTTACTGAATTTTTAGTGTTTATACGCAAGCTGAATCGCTATTATTTTGGCTGTTATGATAGCCAGAGGTAGTTGTACCGTAATTAAGTGAAATTACTTGATGTACGTTTTGTTCAAACTGAAAATTTTAAAGATGCTGATGAACAAATTAAGCACAAGTGAAATTATAGTGTCAAGAAGATTATTAAAACTTTAAGCTAAAATTGTGTGCCGGCAGAAAAGTGCGTTTGCGCTCCCAGCTTGTAATTAGCGGGCATTTAAGCCCTGGCATAACGTTTACAATTGTTTCAGTGTAATTCAAGCAAACCTTACGCCCTTTTATGGACAACACGATACTGCTCAAGTCCACAACCCGGCATATCCGAATTTTCGCGGCAGAAATTGACCGGGATGGCGAACTGGTTCCTAGCAATCAGGTCTTAACGTTGGATATTGACCCAGACAACGAATTCAATTGGAATGAAGATGCTCTACAAAAGGTTTATCGCCAGTTTGATGAACTAGTAGAAGCATCTAGTGGCGTTGATTTAACAGATTATAACTTACGCCGCATTGGATCAGACTTGGAGCATTATCTGCGATCGCTCCTGCAAAAAGGTGAAATTAGCTACAATCTCTCAGCTCGTGTCACTAACTACAGCATGGGACTCCCCCAAGTTGTCGCTCACGAAAATTAGTAGAGATTTTTAACTTCTCATCGCCTGGGGCATGGTACTGCCACGCCCCCAAAACTTAATTTAAGGAAAAAGCAGAAAATTTTTGCCTCTCCACACATTTCCCAGACGGCGTATTATAATGGATATATGAACCTCATGGGTCCGTCACGGTTTCGACAGGTTGGCGAACGCTACTCTGTGATTCAGGTCGAGAGTGAGTCTCCTCTCGCAAATCAAAGGCTCAAAACAAAAAGTAAATGCGAATAACATCGTTAGCTTTGCTCGTAAGCCTGCTCTAGTAGCAGCTGCCTAAAAACCTCTTACAGGTTCGAGCGTCTCTGGTTTGACTCCGTTAAGGACTAGAGACCAACCCCCAACGGACGCTCTAACAAGTGTTCTCTGGTTGGCTTGTTAGCTAAGACTTAATCAGAGCATCCTACGTTCGGGATAATGAACGATTCCCGCCTTGAGGGTTAGAAAGGCTAAACCTGTGAATGAGCGGGGGGTAAATACCCAGTCTGGACAGCAGTTCGACTCTGCTCGGATCCACTAAAAATCAAAAACAAGTCCACCAGACAGTCAGATGTTTAGGTGGATTTTGTTTTGCTGCTTATACCAGATTTGAAGTCATTTGACCCTGCAAGCGAATTCGCTCAAACTGTTCAACTTCTAAACAATTGTTCTGGCAATTAACTTTTCGAGTGTCTACCCAGGCTTGTTGAACCTCCACACCGTGAAAGTGGAGTTTAACTGTGTTGTCAGGAAAAGCATAATTCCCCTGCTGTTGCCATGTAATTTCGAGACTATCGCGATCGCGTTTCAGATAAAATTCATCTAAGCGCCATTGACCATATCCATCTCCAGCATCGCTATAAACCCGACCTTCACTAGTTAGAGTTATAGGTGCGTAGATGTGAAGTATCAGTTTTTCTCCTGCCGACATGGGCAGAATACTCCCCGCCTTTACTTAGTTGCTAGTACTATTTAATTTGGCTGTTCCAAGGTTGGGACTACTACAGAGGGAGGGTCTGAGGGTTTTGCTTCCGTAGGTGGTGGCGCTGTGGGTATAATTGTCTGATTTGATGGCTTCACAGGTGGGGGTAAGGTGGAATCTTGGCGAGTAGTGGGTAAATTATTTTCCAGCGATCGCGGCGGGGGTAAAGCCTCACGAGTTGAACGGACTTCTCGCAGCCTTTCTACTAATGACGGCGTAGGATCATCAACCTTAGAAGTGTCTGACGGCTCGGCAGAACTGGTTTGTGGTTTACTTTCCGTCGAACTGCTGCTGGTATTTGGAGTTTGCTCTTGAGCAACCGGAATATTACGCTGGCGTTGTCTGGGAGTTGTTGTAACTGGGTTACGTGGCGAAGAAGTGCGCGAATTTTGTCTGCTGTTATTTTCTTCTTCCTCAGATGAAGATGGCGAATCAGCCAATGGTTTTTCCGGCTCAATTGTGGGCTTTTCAAAAAGAACTGGTGAAGATGACTGTGGCAGAGAATTAGAAAATAAGGTAGTCAGTCCAAAACCTGCTGCGCCAGCAAAAACGGCTACACCCATACCTATGAATAATATTTTTTTAGAAGTACCCGGCTTCTGAGGCATTGTCGGCTTTTGCTGCCGACGAACGAGGTTTTTTTGCGGAATTTTTTTTCGCTGCGGCTGGGGAGGTAAAACTATAGTTGGTACTGCCTGAGTTGGAAGTGATGGCGGTGTCTTAATTCTACTTCCAGGCAATAATTGCAACCATTCGACAACTGTTGGCGGACGAAATTGAGATTCTATCGCCATACCACGCATGACCGCTTCATTCACTGCTGCACTCAGGTGGGGTTGCAGTTCGCGAGGAGAAGGCATTTTTTCGCGATCGCGCAATAATACTGGTAAGGGAACTTGTGCTGTTAATAAAGCATACAAAGTTGCTGCCAAACCATAAACATCTGTAGCGGGTGTGCGCTGTGCTTGGGTCAAATACTGTTCCAGGGGAGAATAGCCTTCAGAAACCATTCCAGTATGAGTTTGCCTCACACCATTATTAAATTCGCGGGCAATGCCAAAATCAATCAGTATCACTTCCTGAGTGCCTTGACGCAGAATAATATTATCTGGCTTGACATCCCTGTGCAGCAAACCATTGTTATGTACTACCTGTAATGCTGCCCCAATTTGACGAATGTAATGAATTGCTGTGGCTTCTGGTAAAGGGATCGCTGGCAATACAAATGCTTCTCCCAAAGTCTCCCCACGAATGTATTCCATCACCATGTAAGGCAGTGCCTCTTCCACAAAAAAGTCACTGACCCGGACAATATGAGGATGGATACAAGTAGCCAATCTTCTGGCTTCATTCTGGAATTGGCGCTCGAATTTGGCAAAATTAGAATTTTGGCGCAGTTTTTCATTAATAGTTTTCATAACTACCTCCTGACCCAAGTAATTATGAGTAGCTTTAAACGTAATGCCAAAGCCACCGCGCCCTATTTCCTGGATCAGGGTGTATTTGCCACCTTGCAAAGTTGTGCCTGCTAACATAGGAAGTTTTGAATTCTGAGTGCTGAGTAAGCAAATTTATTAATTCTTGACAGTTCAGGCAATTTTAAATCGCCAATCTTTCCCATATCTTCATACAAGGATTTTGGATACAGGGATATTTTATGTTTTGAACTCCCGAAATGGAAAACCTCTCGCTTATAGTAACAGCTTTGTCTTTTTCAGAATACAGTAGTTGCTAAATGATGACCATTCGTATTGGCATCAAGCACGCCCAAGTTTTTTGCCCACTGGTAAACAAAGGCCAATCCCCGATTTGCTACTTTTATCAAAGAAATGCTGAAAATCCCGGATAAATAGCAAGACATTTGTACTGTTCGGACTTGAGTCCAGGGATGACAAATAGTCAAACTCCAATATCTGCCCCAAACTTCTTTAAATTATCTTTCCTCCAGTTAGCATCTAATTTCCTATTTGTCCTGACTTCTAACACCCTAATTCCTTGCTTGGGTAACAGCTTCAACTTTTCTTTTAACTGTGACCAAGAACTAATTAACTCATGCTGCACATTATATGTAGCACACAACTGAGCAAAATCAATATCCTGGGGAGTGGCAAAAAACTCTTCAAAAGGTGGGTCAAATTTTGCTATGGGTAACATTTCAAAAATACCTCCCCCATTGTTATTAATTAAAACAATTGTTAAATGTCCAATAAACTTATTTCTAATTAAAAATCCGTTGGTATCATGTAACAGAGCTAAATCTCCCGTTAGCATCACGCTACTTTGCTGCTCATGTGCTATTCCTAAAGCGGTGGAAAGTGTGCCATCAATACCATTTGCACCTCGGTTAAAATAAGGTTTTATGCCTAAATTGTTCGGTTTCCAGAAAAATTCCACATCCCTTACTGGCATACTGTTGGAAATAAATAATGGTGTTCCCGGTGAGAGAATTTGCGAAATTAACCAAGCAGCTTTACTTTCAATTAATTCGTCTATCTTTTCCCAGGTCTGATCAATGTTTTTTCTAACTTTCGCTTCAATTTCACACCATGTTCGTAAATAAACCCCCCGTTCTCTAGTCCCAATTTCTCTGTGATCTATTTCTTCTATAGATATCCTTAAATGTGTAGTTTTTCCATGCAAAGGGTCGAGGTTTTCATGGCTACTATCTAATATCCAGCGTTGGGGTTGTGTAGTAGATAACCAGTGACGCAGTTCTTTACTGGTAGGCATTTCCCCTACCTGAATGACAATTTCTGGCGTTAATTTTTGGGCAAGTTGCTGATTACGTAAAATGATGTCGTAGGTAGAGATTAAATAGGGATTGAGGTCAGCATAATTTCTGACTGGGGAAAGTCCCTCAGCTAAAACAGGCCAGTTGAGTGTTTGGGAAAGACGCGCGATCGCTTGACAATATTTCTCTGCTGCTTGAGGTTGGGCTACACCAGCAATGATGATCCCGCGCTCAGATTTTAACCACTCTTGGGGAATAGGGAATGGGGAATGGGGAAGAGGTTTAGTAGTTGCTATACCTGCAAAAAAGTCTTCTGGGTGGAATTGTGACTGTAAATCACTCAGGTCAATTCTATCGGGAATGGGTGCAAGGGGGTCCCGAAAAGGAATATTTAAATGCACTGGCCCCTGTGTCGGCATCTGACAGCGTTCCCAAGCATGAATAATTGTTTGCCGTAGATAACCTAGCATTCTCATGTCTGGAGAGGGTTCAGCTAACTCTGCTTGCCAGTTTGGGTAACTACCATATAATTTAACTTGGTCTATGGTTTGCCCTGAATGGCAATTTCTCAATTCTTGTGGTCTATCGCTGGTTAACACCAACAATGGTACGCGACTTTCTTGAGCTTCAATGATGGCTGGGTAAAAATTCGCTCCTGCTGTTCCAGAGGTACAAACCAGGGCGACGGGAAGCCCGGTAGCTTTGGCTCTCCCCAAGGCAAAAAAGGCGGCTGAACGCTCATCGAGAATAGAAACAGCCTCAATCTCAGGCATTTGCTGGACAAAGGCGACTACTAAAGGTGTTGAACGTGAACCAGGACAAATTACCACACAATTCAATCCCAGGCGCTTCAGTGTCTCGGTTAAGATATAAGCCCAAAGTTGATTAATATTTTTATAGGCAAATGGTATTAAATTAAACATAGCCATCAAATAATTTTACGTTTTAAATTTTGTATAGTTAGATTCGATTTAAAATCCCTCTGGGAAAGTTGGGCTTTTCCACTTTCCGCTAAATGTCAAATTCACTCTCAAAGTCTTATGGATTGCATTCATTTAACTGATATTCGCTGCTATGGCTACACTGGGTATCTACCAGAAGAACAGGTCTTAGGGCAATGGTTTGAGGTGGATGTGAAGTTATGGTTAGATATCTCCACAGCTGCCAAGACTGACGCAATTGAAGATACTCTCGATTATCGCAGCGTCATTAGCTCGATACAACATCTGGTGAAAACAGCTAAGTTTGCTTTGCTGGAAAGGTTAGTGGGTGCGATCGCTGATTCTATCCTGCAACAGTGCGATCGCGTCACACAAGTTCAAGTCATTGTCAGTAAACCCGCCGCACCTATTCCAGATTTTGGCGGCAGAATTAGCATTGAACTTACTAAACTTAGGTCTAACCTCTGAAGTTCTGGTGTGTTTTTCCCTACTCAGAAATTATCTAAGTAGAGAAATAAGGCATAAGTATATTATACCAAGCTGTTGATCAGCTTTACGCCATCAAACAGCTTGGGTTATGCTTCAAGAGTTCTCAAAGCATTAAAATTATAATTTCCTGATATTTTTGGATAAAATAATTTCATAAAAAAGATTTTATCTCGTTTCTATCAGGTTCGGTTGACCACTTCTAATTAAAGTAGTTTGGGTAGAGGCTTTGCGTTGGCGTAGCCTTTTCGTAGAGTAACCCAACATCCTGGACAGCATAGGGTTTCATGTTACTCAACCCAATCTACACAAATACATTTTATTATCAGTATTCATGGGAATTTGATATCAAATAATTGCTTCGTTGTATAACAGAAATTATTCCTCAAACTGACCAACTAACTATTTGTTTATTTGTTAGACTGTAAAAATTTCTGCAAAGCCGCTTGCATTTTTGGTTGTTGAATATAAACTTCTGCCGCCTCAATTAAATTATTGATATTCTCTTCACTCACATCATCAATATCATCACTTAAGGGTTTACCCGTTAACTCCCTATCAAGCCTAAATTGCAACCGTAAAACCCGCTCATCAATAATTTTATTAGTGATGTACTCATGAACAATTGAAGAAGCATCCAACAACACACCGATGATCGGCTGGGCCCATTGTAACAGCCCCCAGCCTTGCGCTTTTTCAAATGGGATGATTCGTGTGAGGTCTCCAGTACCTATGGAGAGAACGCTAATATCTTCAATTTTATGCCCTAATCTTAGAGCTTCCGCAATTGCACAGCTAGAGGGGTTATTAGCCGCAATACCACCATCAATTGCAGAGTAGATACTTTTAATTGAATAGCTAGAGGTGTTATCGGGGATATGTTCCCAAGGAGAATCTATTAAAGCTTGTCGTTTTCTTCCTTCATAGTTTTTGATAGTACGAGTTTGACCTTTCCCTGTGCCACTGGTTATCCTAATCTGGATATTGTTATATATATTACTAGTTGAACATGACTGTTCACATAATGTTATGGAATCCGCAGTTGCACCTTGCGCTGTTCCATTGATTCTTTTTTCTAGTTTATGTGCCGGGAAAAAAGTTGGAGCAGAAGCCGAACAAAGACAGGCTTCCCATAAAGGCACATTGCCATAACTAGCATCTTCATGCCAGCTTTTAAATACTATTGGCTCTCTGCCAATGGTATCGTAAGCAAATATTAATAGTAACAGATCGGTAATATCTAATAGTTTGGTATTTCCTAGAATGTCTCTGAGGACTGTAGTCAAACCCTCATCTGAAAATTTGGGAGCAGATAAACCATACTTTAGTAGTAAAGGAATTCGCTTCAATGAAAAACGACTTCTGTAAGGGAAAATAACAGCGCCTTTTTCTTTATATATTTCAATAATTTCTTCGCTAGTTAGTCCTGCCGCAATCCCAGCTGCTAAAATTGACCCTGTAGAAGTTCCAGCAATTAAGTCAAAGTACTTGTTTAAAGGTTGACCAATTTCCTTCTGAATTTCCGCCAGCATCTTTGCGGCAATTACTCCGCGAATACCCCCACCGTCTAAACTTAAAATCCGAAAGGGCATATCTAACTAAACTCCGTGTAATATTATTATTAAGTAATAGCTTTTAATATTTACCATTGTCAAGTTAGAAAATTAACTTTCGGTTGATTGGCAATTGGCGATAACACTACTATTGGTGCTGGTAGCGTAGTTGTTAAACATATTCCGGCAAATGTTGTTGCTGCTGGCAATCCTTGCCGAATTATTCGGCATTTATAAATTGCTAATTTTCAGATTTTATAACCTCTAGCAAGCCAATAATGCCAATCTGCGATCGCTTCTTTAGTGTCAGTATCAGTATGAATTGCTACTAAATCTGATAGCTTGGCAGTAAACACGTCTTCATCCTGACCATGAGGATAAACCACTTCCACATACATATCTGTTAAACATTCATCGTCTGGTGCCATTCCCAGCACCTCAACTTTTTGCTCCTCAACTGCGGATGTTTTGCCTGATTTCTTCGTCAACTTAGCCATAAACGGCACATTCAGGTTGTCATCAAGGTAGTTGTACCAACCCATCACCCTGTCTTTTTGATCCTCAGCATCGACAATTATCTCTGTTTTAATGCGATGCTCTCTATTCTCGTCGCGTTCAACACTAGGCATAAGATAAAAGCTTATGTATGATGCACCTTGATATGGTATAGCGCTTTGGCGATTTCCTGTCAATTTCCTATTTGCTGTTTTACCCAATCACGGAAAGAGCGAATCATTGGTATTTCCCCAATATTTAGACTTTCTTGCAGAAATCGGGGAATTTCAGTTGTTAAAGGCAGATTGGCAAAAGTCGGCGAAACATCACAAGGAAGATATACACCTTCTCCCAATTGGTAAATCTGCATTACAGGTTCCTCATAACGCCAAACCTCTGGTACACCCAAAGCCTGATATATAGGAAGTCGGTCAACAGAAGTGCTGGTGTAGTCTACCTCAATTACTAAATCAGGTGGTGGATCTTGGCTTAAATCGAGATTTTGCTGATGACGCATCACAGGTTCATTCTGGATGTAAAAACTCGAATCTGGTTCCACACCCCGCTGTAAGTCCTGGCGCTTACAAGTCACGGAACCAGTGCTTTTTAGGTTGAGGTTGAGTTCCTCCGCCAAAGCAAAAACTAAGTGTTCCAGCAGTCTATTATTATGCTCATGGGGCATTAAAGGAGTGATAATTTCCAGGGTTCCGTGGTCATAAGCCAGACGCGTCGCCCGATTATCCCCCATTTGCGCGAGGATAGTTTCAAAGGTATGCCAACTGATGTTGGACAGTATGGCGCTTTGGGAATGAGTGGGTGCAGTCATCACCATAGGACTTATCCTCCGGTTTTCTACCAAGATATCAAAGAAATGAGCAGGCGATCTCGCCTAACTTTATTTACGCCTAAAATTCCGGATAATTTGTTTGGCTGCATCAATCCCCGAATTAGCAGCACCTTCCATAAAACCTTGCCACTCATAAAATGAATTAGTGTGTTCACCGGCAAAATACAAATTATCTACTGGTGTGCCTTCATTTCCAGCAATAGTTGTAAAATAGCCTGGTTGATTGCAGGTATAACTTCCTTTAGATAATGGGTTAATTAACCAATTTTCCAAATGTGCTAAATACTGATTATCCTTAATGCGGACTGCTGAATTTTCTGCCCCAGGAAAGATCAGATTTAGGTCTTTGATAAAATTAGCCGTTTCTTTGCGGATGTTTTTAGGTTTCAGTCCTGCACCTAAATTTCCACCAGTGTAATTTGTCAACACAGCCCGAATAGCAGAGGCTTTGCTAGGGTTCGTTTCCCAAGTATCTTGAATAAAAGGTAAATCAGCGTAAGCATTACCATTACTTCCCAAAGTAGACCAAGGGCGACCATTAAAGCCCACCATTAGTTTTGAATGGGTTCCGTAAACTAAATTGTTAATAGCCGTAAGTTTCCATTCAGGCAATTGTAGCCCTTGTAAATCCACTTCTCTTAAAGTTGAAAAAGGAATAGCAAACACCACAGCATCAAATTTTTCAATGGTACTATCATTAAAAAATAATTCAACTTTTCCTGAGCTATCCTTCCTAACTGCTATCAGCTTTTTACCATATTTAATTTGTCCTGAAAGCCGATTTTTTAAGCCTTCAGCAATCTGCTGATTACCGCCAATCACATGATAACGCTCATCACTAAACACACCAAACGGTCGAAAGTTGGAACGCTTATCTGCATTAATAAATAGCAAAAAATTAATACAACTTTGTTCGTCTAATTCTCGACCATATTCAGCAGTATAGGCAGATTTCAGCACATTCTTAATCAAATTTCCCGCGCCACGACTATCTAGATAATCTTGAAGATTGGTAAAGTCTAAAATTCTTTCAGATTCAGTAAAATTGTTAGCAGTTGGTTGTTTAATTTGCCTTAAGTCATTTCTCATGACATTCACAAAACTGCGAAATTCATCAACTACTGCTGACTCGGTATAACGTTGATTATTAAAGTAGTAAAATACGTCCCCTGGTTCTTTCGATAAATCCTCTAACTGTAGCTTAAACTCCTTGACATATCCCAGCATTGTCTTGTGTAGATTGTCAATAAACTCGCCACCTCGTTCCGCAACTTGGCCAGGAAACACACCACCCAGCGAGTAACAACGTCCTCCTGTGCGATCGCTAGCTTCATAGAGAGTCGCCTGAATTCCTCTTCCTTTCTGCTGGAGTTCGTAACCACAAGCCAGTCCCGCTAAACCAGCCCCAACAATTGCTATTTTCGCATCTATAGATGGACGTGCAGCCAAAGCGCGGTGAACATAGCCAGAACCTAAACCAATGCTTCCACCCACTAAAGTCAGTTTCCCCAAATCGGCCAGAAAATCCCGCCGTTTAGTTTTGCGAACCGAAATCATGTCCTCAATAGCAGAAATTCGTTCCCACCCTTCGCTAGTCGAGATATTGTGCTGTTGACAATAACGAACAACCCGAATTGTATGTGCTAATTTTCTAAAAAGTTGTGAATGACTCATTAGGTAGTACAGCCTTTCTATTAGCGAATGATGTTATCGACTGTACTCAGTATATTATAAGTGTAAGTAATTACGACAAAATCAAAGATATAAACGCAAGATATGAGTATATATAAATTTACTTTTACACAGGCGATCGCCTGTCAATTTCCTCTTTGCTGTTTTACCCAATCACGGAAAGAGCGAATCATCGGTATTTCCCCAATATTTAAACTTTCTTGCAGAAACCGGGGAACTTCAGTTGTTAAAGGCAGATTAGCAAAAGTCGGCGACACATCACAAGGAACATATACACCTTCTCGCAACTGGTAAATCTGCATTACAGGTTCGTCATAACGCCAAACCTCTGGTACACCCAAAGCCTGATATATAGGGAGTCGGTCAATCGAAGCGCTGGTGTAGTCTACCTCAATTATCAAGTCAGGTGGTGGGTCTTCGCTTAAATCGAGATTCTGCTTACTTCGCATCACAGGTTCATTCTGAATGTAAAAACTCGAATCTGGTTCCACACCCCTTTGTAAATCTTGGCGCTTAAAAGTCACAGAACCAGTGCTTTTCAGATTGAGATTCAATTGTTCTGCTAGATTATCAATCAACTTTTCTATCAGTCTTTTATTATGCTCATGGGGCATTAAAGGAGTGATAATTTCCAGTGTTCCGTGGTCATAAGCCAGGCGCGTTGCCCGATTATCCCCCATTTCTGCGAGGATAGTTTCAAAAGTGTGCCAACTAATGTTTGACAGTATGGCGCGTTGGGAATGAGTGGGTGCAGTCATCACCATAGGACTTATCCTCCGGTTCTCTAGCAAGATATCAAAGGAGTTAGCAGGCGATCTGCTTTACAGCAGTGCGATCGCCTCTTGGTTAACCTACTCTTAGTGAATATCATTACATATACTACTTGACGACGTTAAGATGCAGGTGTATAGTAAAGAAAATAAATAAATTCAGTATAATAACCCAGCAAAAACTATTGCTTAGGGAAAATTTTTAGTATATATTCATAAATAGTTAATGAGAAGCCCCTCCTTACATAGTAATAGGGGCATTGTTGCTTAAATTTGTTTAAATAATCAACTTCATGCAGTTGGACTAAACTGCTCTAATTAATTATGGCAAACTTGCCTTCAAATAACAACCCGAACCCCATGCCTGATCCAAGTCCTTCAGGCGTATCACTTAGCTTTCAGGTTTCAAAAAATGAGATAGTTGCTTTTTTTGTTCCATTTTTGATGCTTGGGGCTGGCTTTCCTTTTCCTAATAATCAAATCCAAAACGTCAATCAAAGCCAGCACTGTTCAGTGGAACAACCAATCAGCACATCAGTATCACCTAATATGCCATTAACTCGCAAAGACTAAAACAAATTACCCTCAAGCTAAAAAGCCTGGGGGTAAACAAAGCCTGCTTATCCAAGCTAAAACCCATATCTACTAATTTTGTATTTAAATATAAAAGACTCCAAACACGTCTATAAAACTCAAAAAACTCAATCTTCCTCTCTGCGCCTCTACGTCTCTGCGTGAAACTCTTATCTTAAATTATCTTTCCTCCTCCTTTCAAACATGACTATTATCGTCTTCGGCAGCATCAACATAGACCTAGTAGCCACAACATCCAGATTACCAATTGCAGGTGAAACGATATTGGGAGAAGATTTTCATAAAATACCAGGAGGCAAAGGAGCAAATCAAGCCGTAGCATTAGCACGATTAGAAATTCCTACTCATATAGTGGGACGTGTCGGCGCAGATAATTTTGGTGCAGAACTTGTCGATAATTTGCAAATTGCTGGCGTACAGACGGATAATATCTTCATTGATGAAACCGTGAGTTCTGGAGTTGCTATAATCACCGTAGATCATGCAGGTGAAAATCAAATTGTTGTAATTCCCGGCGCAAACGGACGCGTTAATCAAGCAGATATAGAACGATTATCCCACTTATTACCAACAGCTACAGCACTGCTTTTACAACTAGAAATTCCCCTTAAAGCCGTAGTCGCAGCAGCAAAAGCCGCAAAAAATGCACATATTCAAGTAATTTTAGATCCCGCACCCGCACAAGCGAATTTACCCGATGAACTTTACCCATTAGTCGATATTATTACACCCAATGAAGTAGAAGCAGGGCAATGGGTGGGTTTTCCTGTAGATAATCAGGAATCAGCAATCAAAGCAGCTAAAGTTTTATTAGAAAGGGGTGTAAAATGTGTAATTGTCAAATTAGGTGCAAAAGGTGCTGTCTGCGCCACTGCTGAGGAAACATTTTTTGTCCCCGCTTTCCCAGTTCATGCTGTGGACACAGTTGCTGCTGGCGATGCTTTCAATGGTGGTTTAGCCGCCGCACTTTATAGAGGACTTTCCTTACATCAAGCAATTATTTGGGGTTCAGCCGCAGGTGCTTTAGCAACCACAAAAAGAGGCGCACAAACTTCATTACCTGATAAATTAACCTTTGATTATTTCTTAGCAGAAAAGGGAGTAGGAAGTGAACCAGTGTAGAGACGTTCCATGGAACGTCTCTACTTTGTTACCACTATTTGCCAATATCTTCATTCCATAATTCAGGATTAGTTGCAATAAATTCGCTCATCATTTGTTCGCATTCATCAAGATTGAGATCAATTACTTCCACACCGCGGGATACCATAAATTCTTTAGCACCTGGAAAAGTTCTCGATTCTCCGGCGATGACTTTTTTAATGCCAAATTGCACCACTGCACCAGCGCACAAATAGCATGGCATTAAGGTAGAGTAAAGTGTTGTACCTCTATAACTACCAACTCGCCCAGCATTGCGGAGACAATCTATTTCGGCGTGGGTGACAGGATCATCATCTTGCACACGTTTATTGTGTCCTCTACCAATAATTTTGCCATCCTTAACGAGAATAGAACCGATGGGAATCCCACCTTCTTTTCTACCTTGTTTTGCTTGTGCGATCGCAGCTTCCATAAATTCATCCATTTTTTATTCTCCTATATGTCTAAACAACTCGTATTAATGGATCATGATGGTGGTGTTGATGATTATTTAGCAACCATGCTGCTGTTAACAATGGATCATATCGAACTTTTAGGTATCGTTGTAACTCCAGCCGACTGCTATATTCAACCTGCTGTGAGTGCGACACGTAAAATTTTAGATGTAATGGAATTTTCTCACATCCCGGTGGCAGAAAGTACTGTACGCGGAATTAATCCTTTTCCTCCTCTTTACCGCCGTGATTCCTTTATTGTTGACCATCTCCCCATCCTCAATCAACGGGAATTTATCAACACGCCTTTGGTTGCAGAAACAGGTCAAGATTTTATGATTCGGGTTTTGCGTCAAGCACCAGCACGAGTAACGTTGATGGTAACGGGGCCTTTAACCACAGTAGCAGCAGCCTTAGATAAAGCACCCGATATTGAAGGGAAGATAGCCAAAATAGTTTGGATGGGGGGTGCATTAAATGTCCCTGGAAATGTCGAGAAAAGTTTAGAACCAGGACAAGATGGTTCCGCAGAATGGAATGTTTATTGGGATGCAGTTTCCGCAGCGCGAGTATTGCAAACTGAAATTGAAATAATTATGTGTCCTTTGGATTTAACTAATAATGTGCCTGTCACATCGGATTTAGTATCCAAAATGGGACGACAACGCCATTATCCTATATCTGATTTAGCTGGTCAATGTTATGCCTTAGTTATTCCCCAAGATTATTATTTTTGGGATGTCCTAGCTACGGCTTATTTAGGACACCCAGAATTTTATCAATTGCGTGAATGGGAAATAAAAGTTATCACTACTGGTTTGAGTCAGGGACGGACTAAAGTAGTAGCTGGGGAACGGAAAGTTTATGCGATGGATAAGGTAGATAAGGATGCTTTTTATGTTTATATTTTGCAGCAATGGGCGCGGTAGGATATTTAAGAAATAAACGTTCGCGTAGCGTGCGCGTAGCGCATACCGCAGAGACACAAAGGACACAGAGAAAGAAGAAATAGCGAGATTTATTATTTTAATTTGTCAGATTTTTCCATCTCTTGTCCTTTGCGCCTATAAATGAGTAATAAATATGTTGTCTTCATTAAAAGATCCAACTCGGTAACTTTTTTTCCGTGCAAAAATAAAAGTCTGTTTAAATGTTGAATTATTAAACATACTTGAGTATGATTTCCTATATATATTTTTTATAATGAAGTCAAAAAATAAAAACGGGGAAACAAGCCTATCTAAAGGAAGTCTAATATTATTAATAGCACCAATTTGTATCTCACATACATGATGAGAAGTAACTGGGCTATAATCTATGCGAATATGAGAGCTATTAGTTATTTCATATTTGTGATTGAACTTCTGTAAAATTAAATCATCGATATTTTGATCAAGATTTAATTGCTCTGCAAGAATAGAAACAATTTCCTCTAATTGTTTGTCTTCAACTGGTACACCTAATTCTCTGTTTAAAATATTCCATAGATCAAAATAGTATTCTTGCAGTATTAAGTCCTCACTATCAGATAAATATCTATCTATATCATAACTATCTTCTCTTAATTTTATTGGGTAGGGATAGTAAGCCATTTTTATTTTATCAAAAGTAGTTTCATCTTTATACTTGAAATAAATTTGTATAAAGCCCATATCCTTATTTAATAAAAAGCTATATTGCCTATTTTGTAATAAGGTTTCGTACTCCCTAGCGTAAAGATTTTTTTCTATACCCGGTGTATATCTATCCCAACCAATCTCGGAATTATTTATTTGCTTATAGTTGGTAGTTACAATTAATTCTCTATAAACCTTTTTAATTTTTTCCAATTCTTCCCAAACATCATTTATCTTCATTACTATCAAATAACCTTCTGAATTCCTCATTGATACTTTCATCCCTTTGAAGCTTTTTCATAAGAAGTGCTTTAGATGTGGGATCTTTTAGAATTTTCTCAATATTACTATCTAGTTTTTCTAAATCTTTATTAGCCGATATAAGCTCAATTCTTCGTTGAAGATCATCATATTTGGGAAAAACAAATTTAAATTGTGGATAATGCTGTATTATCTTGTCTATTTCTTGCTTGAGTAATTGACATTTTTCACCGTTTCCAGATATATAACACCATCCTCTAGAGCGAGTAATGGCTACAAAAAATGAATTTCTCATTTTGTATGTAGCATTATCGACAATGATTTGTGAATTAAAAATGAAAACAACATTAGCTTCATTTCCTTTGGCTCGAAATGGTGTTGCAAGAGTTACACGACCAGGTTCTTTAAACTGGTCTGGTTTTTCTATATATCCAGGAGTAATTGCTTTAATATCGCGTTTATCTAGTTCTCGTCGTAAATATTCAAATTCTAAAGAAGAATTTTTTCCTGTATCTAAATTAATTACAACTATTTCTTCAGGAGACACTTTTTCTGAAGTAATCAAATAATGTATTTTAAACACAATCTGGTCTAACTCATTTGTACTACTGACAAATATATCAAAGCTGACTAACTCTTTTTCATCTCTACCATTTTCTAACAATAGTTTCTCTAAAATATTTTTGCTATTTTCTTCGAGTCTTTCTGCAATAACTTCATCTCTATATTCAAATTTGATTTTTTCTTCTGGTTTTATGATTCGATATCCTCTGGCTTCCCAAGATGTCCTATCTTCCATTGGAACGATTTCATTTTCATTATAAAGTCCCATACCAACTCCATGAGCAATCATCAAACTAATTCTTGGATTTCTATAGGAATTTCGTAACACAAAATCCTTATTTATTTCACCCACATATTGCCCTTCTAATTGGGATTCTGGAATATTAGAAATTCCAGAATGATCCTTCCCAAAAAGGTCATCTGATTTTTTTATTTTCAACTCTTTTAGGCTTTGAAATTCATCGTATGCCCAAATTATTCGTTTTGGTTTTTTAGTCAAATAGTAAATAGTTTCAAATAAAGCTGGTGAGAAGTCTTGAGCTTCATCTATCAAAACCACATCATATCTAGGCTCTATTTTGTGCTTAATTTCTTTCAATAATTCCAGATAAATTATTTCTAGAGGATCAATAAATCTTCTAAGCTCAGAATAATATCTGGGTCTAATACTATATTCCCTAGCTATATTGTAATACAAACCTTCTTGTTCGCGTCCTCCCCATGCGTGTAGAATTTCAAGATTACTCCAGTTGGGATTCTGCTGCGTTTCCTTAATATAGTATTCAGTTATATAATTTCGTATTTGATTATACATACTCTGAGTGTTAAATATAAAGAGTATTTTATAGTCAGAAAAATCTTTATGGACTAAAGCAGCTTTCATGCTTAATATTACTGTTTTACCAGTTCCTGCTAAACCTCTAATTCTCTGAGGACCATTAGGTATTTGCATAGCTACCTGTCTTTGTATTTCATCTAATTTAAATGTATTATCTAGTGACTTATAAATAAAATCATTGTAGGTTTTAGGATCATTGACAGGCTTATGTTTTCTCTTATCTCTATTAGTATTCTCCAATAAAGAATCAATAATATCAAGTTGATAACTTTCTAAATAAAAATTTTCATCAATTGTAAATACATCGGTTTCTAATTTGTTATTTGCGATATCTTCTTGATATATAAATACATTTATTGCTTCTAGACAAATAGAATCAATTTCATCTTTTGTATTGTAAGGAAAAACAACGTAATTCCTGATATCAGGAATTCTTAATTTTCTATTTTTTAGGTCATACAAATTTTTGTCATTTTTTAATTTATTAACCACTTGCTCATAAAATTGGCTAACTATAATATCTCTAGAATAAATCTCTTCTTGATTATTCGTAATCCAATAATCTCCCGTATCATCAATTGATTCAATTTTAAAGTTAACAATATCTAAAATAATTAATCCATATTTTTCTGACCGTATAATAAAAGATGGAATGTCATTTTTATTGGACATACCAAGAGCAGGAGTCCTATATCCCGATATACCTTTATCAGCAGCTAAAATCTTTTTAAGATTTGCCCAAATTTTAAGTTCTTGGGGATTATTTTCTAGTCCTACATTACCCGCTAAAAATTGCATCATGTCTATATTTTTAGGTTTACAATATAATCAACTTAATAAAATTAAACTTTTATGGAAGTCCCTAATAGTCTGTGAATATTCTAGCCTTTTTCCCGAATTAGTGCGTTGGACAACCAATAAACGCGATAGCGAAGCGCTGCTGCAAACGCGATCGCCTCTCAACTAACTCTTCAATAGCTTCCCATTGTCCATCACGAAAGTTAGCTGTTGAGTTATCCAACGCCTGATGCAGCACTGATAATGCTTGCTGTTTAATTTCCATATATACACCCTGTTAAATCATATATATGTTGTAACATCACATACACAGATACAATTAACGGCGTTCCTGAATCAAAGTATGAAATGCCAAAATTACCATTTTCTTTCTTCGTACCTTTGCGCCTTTGCGTGGTACATAATAGCCCCCTCCTCGCTTGGGGGGTGGGGGTTGGGGGTGGGGTTCTTGTCTCTCACTTCAAGGATAAAGACCTCTATCAGCAAGCGCCTGGGCAACTCTACCCACACCCAAGGTATAAGCTGCTAATCGCAGAGGAATTTGCCTAATCTTTGACTGCTGAATTACGTGTTGATAGGCTTGCACCATTAACTTTTCCATTTCATGATTCACACGTTCCTCATCCCAAAACAGATAAGAAAGACCTTGCACCCACTCTAAATAACTGACCACAACACCCCCAGCATTAGCTAAAATGTCGGGTAACACTGTTACACCATGTGCTTCTAGAAATTGGTTAGCTTCCAAAGTCACAGGCCCATTAGCCGCTTCGGCAATAATTGTGGCTTGCACCTGATGAACATTTTCTTTGGTAATTTGGTTCTCCAAAGCTGCTGGAATTAAAACATCGCAATCTAAAGTTAATAAATCTGCATTGCTAATTGGTACTGTTTGCGGAAAACCGGCAATACTTTTATTATTTTCGGCAGCGTAGGCTTTTAATGCCGGAATATCAAGACCATCTGGGGAATAAATACCCCCTGAACCTGTGGAGACAGCTAAAATTTTCGCTCCCGCTTCGTGAAACAATTCTGCTGCTGCACCTCCGACATTACCGAAACCCTGAATCACTACTCGCACTTCTGCAAGGGATTTACCTTGAGTGGCTAATGCTTCACGGACAATAATCATTACACCTCTGCCAGTGGCCATTTCCCTTCCCAAGGAACCACCAATAGAGAGGGGTTTACCTGTAACTACTCCGGGGACAGCATGACCAACGTTGACAGAATAAGTATCCATCATCCAAGCCATTTCACGGGCGGAAGTACCCATATCTGGGGCGGGTATATCAACGGAAGGGCCAATATCTTTAATTAATTCGCTGATATAGCGGCGACTAATTCTTTCTAATTCGCCCACACTATAAGTTTTGGGATTTATGGCGATACCTCCCTTTGCACCGCCATAAGGTATGCCTAATAATGCACATTTCCAAGTCATCAGCATGGCTAAGGCGGAAACTTCCCGCAATGTCACAGCTGGATGGTAACGAATTCCACCTTTGTAGGGGCCTAAAATATCAGAGTGCTGCACCCGATGTCCGGCAAGAACCTGGATTTCACCATTATCTAGCTTCACGGGTATGGAAACTGTTACCACTTTGCGGGGGTTGCTGAGTATTGCCAGTACACCTTGATCTAGTTTTAATTCTTTACCTGCTGCGTCTAAGTAACTACAAGCTTGATCAAATGGGCAAATGTGCGCTGGAGTAGCGGGTTCCAAGGGTAAGGGAGATGTTAAAACCATAAAATCTTCTCCTAGTCGCGGTATCTTCGCGTACTGGATATGTATGCACTTATTTTATCCTAGACTGGAGAAGAAATGGTGATTTTGTAGTTTTTGTTACAATTTTATTTTTCAACGCAAAGGGGCGCGGAGGGAAGCGCAAAGGTTCGCGGAGTGTTAGATTTGGGTGGTGAAGTTGCCATGTAGTCCATAGGGGATATGATGTTTGAGGTGTAGTTTGGCTACTGCGCCTTTATTAAAATCGTTGGCATCTAAGATTACTAAGTCTGAGCGATGATGTGTAGCATCATATACTAAGGCTAAGACCCAGCCATCATCTTCTTTTTGTGCCTCTGGGCGGGGGACAAATATCGGCTCACCGATGAAACCACGGGGCGCAGCGCTCCACAGTTGTCTTTCGCCAGACTTTAAATCGATTTTTAGTAATGCTTGCAAAGGCGCGTTACCTGTTTCCCCATGTGCTGCGCCTATGTATAAATATTGGTAATCTCTGCCGACAAGCTCAGGATTTATAGTGGGAAATTCACAACAGCGACTTTCAATTATTTTTTGGCAGACTTTTCCACTACCAAGATTAATATGGAAGCGCCACAGTTGTCCAGGTGATATTGCTTCAAAATTCACTTGGCGAAAGTCGCTTTCTGGTTCTACTTCTGGGAGTGTTTCGTAACAAATGGAGTCAATGACGATTTCATTATCTACTTCAAAAGCATTTGCGTGGTGGAATACAAAGCCTGACTGAGTTTCGAGAATTTTTACTTCTGCTTGAGTGTGACGGGGAATAACGATGATTTGAGTGGGTTGATTTGGCTGAAATTTGATACATTCTCCAGCCGCACGTATTCCCAAGGCTAAAGGTATGGGATTAAAGGTGACAGGATTTTGAAAAAAGATACAGTAATTGGGAGTAATGACAAAATCGTGGATGAAACAGAAACCCGGAACACTATGAGCTTGTTTTCTGACAACTTTCCCCTCTGGGTTGAGTTCAAATATCGTAATTGTGGTTGATAGTCCGGGTTTGATGGAGAAATTTACTAGACAAGGTGCGCCACCGTCTTGGTTACAACTAGGGTCAAAGCGAGGATGGGCGCTGAAAGCTTCACCTGTTGAGAGTACACCGTCGAAATATTCTTTACCTAAAGTTTCTAATGTCTGGGGGTCAAGTTGATGGGGTTCTGCTGCTTCCCAAAGTGCTAAAAGTTTACCACCCCAATAGATAACGTTGGTATTGGCAATATTTTTAATTTTGAAGTCGAAAATATTCGCTAACCAACCGCCGGGTTTTTGCGTACCAAAGACACCTCGATGCAGGATTTTTCCGGCTTTTTGTTCTGCTAAATAGCCTTCTGTGCGGACAAAGCGGTTACGGAAATGGGCGCGACCATTCGCAAAGCTGATGCGGCTAATCATTCCATCGCCATCAAAGGGATGATGAATCGATTGTCCATTTATATCGAGTAAACCGGGGCCATTTCTAAATAATGTCCCTTGTAGTTCTGGGGGAATTTGTCCTTCTACATCATCAATCCAATAATCATATTCTTGGGTCAGGGATTTATATCCTCCTTGCCAATCTTCACGAGTATAGGATTTTTCGGGACTTAAATTTTCTTCTGTTTTTAAGGTTTGCATCTGTTTTTAAATTTGATGGAAAATATGGATTAGGTCACGCAGAGGCGCAGAGGCGCAAAGGTTTATGAGTTTGATTCTGTGAGGATAAATTAGGGTACTAAGTTGGGTAACAATGGTTCTTCTGCATTAGTTACTGAAGCTAATTCTAATGTTGGTAAATCGGCTTGCGGGTCGTTAGCAGGTAGCCAACGAATGAAGGGTAATGGTAATAGTGTGCTGAGGTTTGTGATAATTACTAATAACCACAGTAGTTCAAAGTTACTTTCTGTGATACCTAGCCAGTGCATGATGATGGCTCCAAATTCATAGGAAACCATATTTGCTAAGTTAGAAACGGACATGAGTACAGCAAATAATGTGGCTTCTACTCCTGGGGGACATAATCTCGCTGCTAATACTAATACTGGCATATAGGCGATTTGTCCCATAACTGTGAGGATGAGACTATCACCTAAACTAAACCAGTGGTCGTCTATACCTAAAGTTCGGTTGGTGTGAGTCACCAGCAGCAGCATTGTCATTCCCAAGACTGAGGAAAGCACTGTACTCCAAGCAAAAATCTTGCGGAATGATACACCTTTGAGGAAGCGTTGAAAAATCCAAATACCGATTAAGGAAGCGCCACTTGTGACTAGTCTTACCCGTCCTAAAAATTCTGGTTGAAAATGTAGTTCGTTGGTGCTGAAGAAGAAGAAGGCTGCATCAGCTGTGGGGGTGGCTAACCAGACAAATACAAAGGCTGTGGGTAGCCAAATGGCTTTTTGGGTGACTGCTTGGCGGAGTTGTTTGAGTTGATGTTTGGTGCTGGGAGGATTATTGCTGTTATTGTCTTGGCTATTTTTTCTAATTGGGGTTTCAGCGATTAACCAAGCTACTGCGGAAACGATGAGGGGAAATGAGGCGGTAATCCAAAATACGGTGCGGGTGGTGAAATGTTCTAGCAGCATTCCGCTAAAGTAAGCGGTGAGTAAACCCCCCAATGCGGAAGCACCCCAACATAAGGATTGTAATGAACCAGCAGATGCTTGTGATTCGGCTCTGGCTCTTTCCACAACTAATGAGTCTGCTATGACATCACTGACTGCGACTGAGAGTGAACCAAGGGCGATCGCTAATGTAGCTGCCCAGCTACTATGAACTATGGTGGCTAAACATACCCAAGAAATTGCTCCTAATATTCCAGAGAGGATTAAATATGGTCGGCGACGGTAGCCAAATATAGGTAAGCCATCGGAAATAAAGCCAAACACTGGTTTGATAATCCAAGGTAAGGCGACTATTCCCAACAGTGCGGACACCTGAGCCGGACTCAGTAGCAGTTCATCTTTGAGAAAAAAGCTGACAGCTAGACGCGCCAACCCTAAAATTCCTTGGACAAAGTAAACGGTAAGAATAGCAATTAACTCGGCGCTGGGTTCATGACCGAAGAAAATTTTTTCTTTTACTAAGTCCTTTACTTTGGTCAAGCCAGGGAGGTCAATCAGCATTTGATAAATATTTTTGAAGTTTTATTTACTTTCCTATCATATCCATTTCTCAGAATCTAGGTTTTCCATCTTGTATTGTGGGGTAGGTAAAGATACCCGATTAGGGGACGGGTGGGGACACCCATCCCACTAGAAAATCCTGAGTGAGTAGAATCACTTGCTTTATTAGCGATAAATTTGGCACAATAAAGCTCAATTTCCCCAGCGCCAAGTCAAAAACCATGCCTACGACTGGTACAATCCTCCGTCAACGCTATAAAATCATCTACATCTTAGGAAGTGGCGGATTTGGCGACACCTATTTAGCAGAAGATATAGACTTACCCAACCATCCCAAGTGTGTAGTCAAACACCTCAAGCCCAACTCCGACCCCGCAGTATTAGAAATTGTTAGAAGATTATTTGATAGCGAAGCCCAAGTTTTATACCGTTTAGGCAATGATAGCGAGCAGATACCGCGCCTATTTGCCCACTTTGAAGAAGAAGGTGAATTTTATTTAGTCCAAGAATTTGTCGATGGGGAAGACTTAAGCAAAGAAATCATTCCTGGTAAAAGGTTGAGTGAGAAGGAAGTCACCAAACTCTTACAGGAAATTTTGGAAGTATTAGCAGTAGTTCACAAAAAAAATATCATCCACCGCGACATCAAACCCCCAAATTTAATGCGTCGCCGTCAAGATAGGAAGATAGTGTTAATTGACTTTGGTGCAGTTAAAGAAATTAACACCATGATGGTAAATACCCAAGGTCAAACGAGTGTTAGCGTTGCCATTGGGACTCATGGCTATATGCCAAGTGAACAAGCAGCCGGACAACCAAAATTATGCAGTGATGTTTATGCAGTGGGGATGTTGGGAATTTTTGCTTTAACAGGGAGACAACCCCAGGAATTACCAAAAGACCCCACCGATGGCGAAGTGATTTGGCGCAATTGGGCAAATGTCAGTGACAAACTGGCAGGTGTTTTAAATAAGATGGTGAGTTATCACTTTCGGGATAGATATTTTTCAGCAGAGTCAGCATTGCAAGCACTCCAGTCGTCACAGCCACCGCCACAGATAGCACCGACACAACTAAATCCACCATCACCCCCACCATCACCCCCACAGCCACAGCCAACACCACCACAATTACGACCATTACCCCCACCCCCAGCACCACAACCGCAGCCACAAGCAACATCTGACTTGTCACGCCGTCGGGTAATTCAAATTGCGGGATGGTTAGCTGGGGGATTTGGTTTAGCTGTTGTCGGGAATCGGTTGTTATTTCGCTCTGATTCTGGAAATAGCTTAAAAACTTTTTCCTTTGAAACTGTGACGGTGAATGCACAGGGAAGCATTACCGACCGCCGCAACCTGCAAGCAAAATACTTTGCAGAAAATTTACCAAATGGTGTGTTTTTGGAAATGGTACAGATACCAGGGGGGACATTTTCAATGGGTTCACCACCAGACGAAGCACAGCGAGATGACGATGAAAGTCCCCAGCGTCAGGTAAGGATTCCTGGTTTCTTTATGGGAAAATATCCAGTTACCCAGGCACAGTATCAAGCAATTATGGGGACAAATCCTGCTAATTTCAAGGGTGAGAAAAGACCTGTAGAACAAGTAAGTTGGGATGAGGCTGTAGAATTCTGTGAAAAATTGGGTCAAAGTACAGGGAAAACCTACAGGCTACCCAGTGAGGCTGAATGGGAATATGCTTGCCGTGCGGGAACAACTACACCCTTTTATTTTGGGGAAACGATTACCACAGATTTAGTTAATTACGACGGAAACAATCCCTACGCCTCAGCACCAAAAGGTGAATATCGTCAGCAAACAACAGATGTAGGAAATTTTCTGCCAAACTCTTTCGGTTTATACGATATGCATGGTAATACGTGGGAATGGTGTCTAGACATATATAATAGTAGCTACCAAGGCGCGCCTATAGACGGTAGTCCGTGGTTGAATGGTGGCGATAATAATAAAAGGCTGCTGCGTGGCGGTGCTTGGATCTTCGGCGCTTGGGTTTGCCGTTCTGCCAATCGCAATCACGATACGCGCGCGAATCGTAGCTACAATGTTGGTTTTCGTGTTGTCGCGGTAGTTGCGTGATGTCAGTTATCAGTTAAAATTACGAATAAACCCGGTGGCTGTCATGAAGTTCTAATAATAAACTGATAACTGAATCTATGGCAGAAAATGAAAAAACAGCCTTAAAACAATTGCTCCACGAAAAACGAGAAGAAATTCTCAGAATTGCGACTCAACATGGAGCTTATAACTTGCGGCTTTTTGGTAGTGTAGCAAGAGGCGAAGAAACAGACGCAAGTGATATTGATTTCTTAGTTGATTACGATTTAGATAAAATCTCTCCTTGGTTTCCAGGTGGTTTGATTTCAGATTTAGAAAATCTCTTGAATTGTAAAGTTGATATTGTTACACCTAAATCATTACATGATTTAATTAAAGATAAAGTTTTTAATGAGGCTGTCTATCTATGAAAGATAGTCGGGTTTATTTGATTCATATTCGAGACTGCATTACCAGGATTAAGCAATATACATTTGACGGTAAAGAAGTATTTTATAAAGATATAAAAACACAGGATGCAGTGTTAAGGAATCTTCAAATAATGTGTGAGTCTGTACAAAAACTCCCATCAGATTGGAAAAATCAATACCCGGAAATCGAATGGAATAACATTGCTGGATTTCGGAATAGATTAACTCATGAATATTTGAATGTAGACCTTGATATTATTTGGAGTGTGATTGAAAACTATTTGCCAGATTTAGAAATAACAGTGAAAGCAATGGCACAAAAGTTTTGGAATTTTTAACTAAAATTTACTCAAGGCGATCGCGGCATTTTGACCACCAAAGCCAAAGCTGAAACATAACACTCTCTGCACTTCACTTTCACGCGCCGCCATGACCAGATTTAAATCAAATTCCGGTGTTTGTAATCCTACGCAAGGTGGTAAGATTTTTTGCTGCATGGCTAAAAGTGAAAATGCCACACCTAAAGCTCCCGATGCTCCTAATGTATGACCTGTAGCCCCTTTGGTAGAACTTACTGCTACTTTCTGGGGAAATATATTCTGGATAATTTTACTCTCTACTCTGTCATTGAGGAGAGTGGCTGTACCATGAGCGTGAATGTAATCAATATCGGCTGGGGTGAGGGAACTGCGTTTTAAACATTGCTGAATCGCTGCGATCGCACTTTTCCCATTTGGTTCTGGAACATTACCATGATATGCGTCTGCTGTCAAGCCAAAGCCAAGAATCTTACCATAAATTTTAGCTTGGCGCTGCTGTGCTAATTCTGCCGATTCTAAAACAAATACCGCCGCACCTTCACCTAATACTAAGCCTTCTCGGTGCAAATCAAAGGGATAAGCCCCTGTTTTTGCCAAAGCGCCCATTTGTTGAAAACCTGACAAGGTGAGGGGTGTAATGGGGGCTTCTACAGCCCCGGCGATCGCCCGTTGACATTGCCCAGTTTCGATTAATAAAGCCGCTTGAGCGATCGCCCAAATACCAGTAGCACACGCAGCCATCGGTGCTAAAACTATACCAGTTGCACCAATTTGTCTAGCGGAGGCGATCGCATTGGTATGAGGTAAAAAATCTAACCAATTCTCTAAGACTACATCCCCACCATTTAAAGCTGTTTGGGGGTTATGATTCCCATACATTTGCCGCGCCAGTGATTCCCAAGCGCCTTGATGACTACGACTTGAGCCAATAACCACCGCACAATCAGGTAAAGGTGGAACTAATTCCGCGTCTGTTAATGCAGCAGCGACAACCATCTGAGTCAAACTTTTTAATTCAGTAGGTTGTGTCCCAATCAACCCCAGAGGATATGCTTCCAGTTCTGCAAATGGTTGATACCACTGAATACCAGACTTACCTGCTATTAACTTTTGCCAGCTATCTTCTAAGTTTGTGCCTAAAGCTGAGACTAAACCAATACCAGTAATAACAACCAATTTTCGGAATGTGATGGGGGAATGGTGACTGGGGTTTTGGCGAGTACGGGCGGGTTTACTAATATCCTCGTTTGTGTTGAATCATATTTTTGATAGCTTGCGTGGCGCAGCCATACCCGCCCCTACAGTTATTCGATATTCAGGACTGGGTACTAGACAATCGTCAAAGAAGTCTTTCTCCCCTGCACCCTGCACCCTGCCCCCCTGCCTCTTCTACTCAGGTGTTTTGAGATTTTCAGCGCCTTGAGTAACTTTAGCCGATTCAATGCGATCGCCTTGCTGAATTTTGTTAACTACATCAAAGCCTTCAGTCACATTACCGAACACAGCATAGCTACCATCAAGGAAAGCTAAATCTGCCAAAGCAAAGTAAAACTGTGAAGAAGCAGAATCAGGCGCTTGCGATCGCGCCATAGCTACCGCACCCAGTTTATGTTGTAACTGAGGTGGCTTAGTCACACGAGCCGATTCCAAAGTTTTGCCATAAATGGGGCTTTCTTCCCCTTGGGGCTTAATTTCTAAGGGTATACGACGTTCAGTCCCAATTTTGGGGTCAATGTAACCACCTGTTCCCAGTCTACTTACTGGAACATTTGGGTCTTTGCTTTGAGGATCGCCCCCTTGAGCTACAAAAGGTTGGGGATCGCGGACAACTCGATGGAAAACTAATCCATCGTAAACACCTTTTTGGACTAAATCGACGAAGTTACCAGCTGTAATTGGGGCATTAGTGCCGTCTACCTCAATAGTCACCGGCGAACCGTTGATTGTCATCACGACAGTAGCATTACCTTCGAGCCGTGGTAAATCTTTCATTCCAGGAACACTCTCATTTATAGTTTCAGATACAGATGTTGTCGTAGTATTTGTATCACCTGCTGTTTCAGTAGGAGCAGTCGGATCAGAAGTCACATCCTGTCCTGAACATCCTCCCAACGTCAAAGCACCGACTATCAAAAATACAAACAGAAATTGTGAAATTTTTAACCGCATAGTCAGTTACAGATTCAACCAGAGTATCTTATCTTTTTAGGGTATCGGAGATTAGGTATTGGGGATTGGAGACTAGGTAATGGGAAGAGAAGTTTTTTCCCCCTACTCCCCACTCCCTACTCCCCACTCCCTACTCCCCACTCCCTACTCCCCACTCCCTTACAATCCTTCCAGAGGTACTCCCAAAAAGCGGGCTAATTCTGCGCCTGTAGTTTCTAAATCTGCTAAAGATAACGGTTGACCTACCCGTGTTAAAGGGATATCTCGCCGACCCTTAACGCGTAGGTAGAGGGCGCGACGGGGATTGAGACCTTCTTTAATATCTATTCGTACACACTGCACGTCTTGAGTATAGCTGTCGATTTCAATGCGACGGTTTTTGCCGGGAAATCCCCAACGAAAAATTTTTATGCCACCAGTTTCTTGATTGAAATCGTTGTAGCCGCCGCCTACATCCCATAAAACAACTAGCCATAGATATGAGGCTAAAAGTAAGCCTACAGTGCCGTATAGCCCCATAACTAGCCCTTGGGGTACGAATATCAGTTGAGTTGCATCCGTAACTATGAGGAAATTTACTTTCGTGTAGCTAGATATTCCAGCCAAAAAGAAGCCTGTGGCTCCTAATGTAACGATAGTTGCCCACCAGTAGTTGCTGAACCGACGAGAACCCAGAACATTTTGATGCAGGGTACTTGCAGGTTTGCGATCGCCATTGGGCGAATCACCTTTGTTAATTGTTGTTGATGCCGTCATTGAACTACCTTGGACTGTGAGTTCTTCCCTATTCAAGTCTGCCATTTTAAGAGCTTTTCGTGCAAGTTGGAGGGGTAAACTTTTCAGATTTCTGAGAAAAGTTGTGTCAGATTGTTAAAATTCTGATATTCATAATAAATAATAGGTTTGTGTTTAATACCCAATTTACCGAAGTCGATTGGACGAAAACTCCAACTAATGTGATAAGTTAAGAATCATTAAGTTACCACAAGCTAAACAATTAGCCAATGGTACGTGTAATGGCATAACTCTGAGAAATTCCGATCATCAAGACGGTAGACTCTCAGATTCTCAGATGCTTTATGCTGCTGAGATTGACAAAAAAACGTTAATTCCTCGTTGCAGTCGCATGAAGTCGGAAAATTTGCCGATAGCGTTGCTTCAAAAACGTTGCAATTTTTAGTAAAAGAGGATTTTAGTTCAATGACCATCGCAGTTGGACGCGCCCCCAGTACAAGAGGGTGGTTTGACGTATTAGACGACTGGTTAAAGCGCGATCGCTTTGTATTCGTAGGCTGGTCAGGGATATTATTATTTCCCTGCGCTTACCTAGCACTAGGCGGTTGGCTGACCGGTACGACATTCGTCACCTCTTGGTACTCCCACGGATTAGCATCATCTTATCTGGAAGGAGCTAACTTCTTAACAGTTGCAGTTTCTTCCCCACCAGACAGCTTAGGACACTCCCTACTATTGCTTTGGGGACCCGAAGCTCAAGGCGACCTCACCCGTTGGTTCCAATTGGGTGGATTGTGGCCATTCGTTGCCCTACACGGAGCCTTTGCATTAATTGGCTTCATGTTGCGCCAATTTGAAATTGCCCGTTTAGTAGGCATCCGCCCCTATAACGCCCTCGCCTTCTCTGCCCCTATCGCGGTATTCGTCAGCGTCTTTCTGATGTACCCCTTGGGACAGTCAAGCTGGTTCTTCGGACCTAGCTTTGGTGTGGCTGCCATCTTCCGTTTCCTATTATTCCTGCAAGGTTTCCACAACTGGACACTCAACCCCTTCCACATGATGGGTGTAGCGGGTGTTCTCGGTGGAGCGCTATTGTGTGCCATTCACGGAGCTACAGTAGAAAATACTTTGTTTGAAGACGGTGAAGCTTCTAACACCTTCCGCGCCTTCAACCCCACCCAAGCTGAAGAAACCTACTCAATGGTGACAGCAAACCGTTTCTGGTCACAGATTTTCGGTATTGCTTTCTCCAACAAACGTTGGTTACACTTCTTCATGCTATTTGTGCCAGTTACTGGCTTATGGATGGCATCAATTGGGATTGTCGGTTTAGCACTAAACCTGCGGGCTTATGACTTCGTTTCCCAAGAATTACGGGCAGCAGAAGACCCAGAGTTTGAAACTTTCTA